>SVJW01000088.1 GCA_015068735.1 Oscillospiraceae bacterium | reverse complement strand
AATAATATTTTGTTTCACAGGTTGCATGAAGAAGTACTCTCATGGATGCAAAATTATCTTTTGAACAATGTGGAACAAAATACGGATACGGATGTGTTGTAAGTATATCTGTATATGCAGCTTGTCCACTTATTCTCCAAATTCCTTCTATAGATAAGCCATGCATACCCGAAATCACCGGTTTAACAGAATCATTTGCTTTTATAGCGTTGCTTATCATACCGGTCCACACTTCTGCCGTTTCATAGCCTTGGGCCTCGCTCATACAATTACATTCGTTGCCTAAGTCCCACGCATAGATTGCCTCTTTGTATTTCATTCTTTGAACAAATCCTTCAACGAATTTAAGTTCAAACATTAACGCAACCGGATCTTTATATAAATTTTTTCCGTAAACAGCAGGCGGTACAAAAAGTCTACCACTCATCCACCCGGTAATTATGCCTACAATAAGTTTTAAGTGAAATTCTTCGGCTATATCACAAAACTTTTCAAATTTTTGAAGCATAGATTCATCAAGGTAATATTTATTCTCAGGGATTTTATCTTCACAAGTCCTGTACTCTCTGATTTTGCCACCATAATCAAAAAGAGGTGAAACCGGTTGAAAGTCTCTCCAGATAGGAAACACTCTGAGATACTCCACGCCGTTTTTGGACAAAATTTCGAAATCATTTCTTATGGTGTCCTCATCCCAATTTCTCCACATTTCAGTTCCTGCATTTGATGCCCAATAATTACATCCTAACAAAAATTCTTTCATCGCAATCATCCTTTCAAATACATTTAATTACCTAAGCATTTTGATCATAAAGAAATATTCAGAAACAAAATGAACCTAGGCAATGTTTGATATATCCATCTCGCATCACAGTTGTTTTTGCCTCATTAGAGTTGCTTCTCTCACCCATTCAAATGCAGGGCCGTTTTTTGGGCCAAATCCTTTATATAGTTCGTGTCAAGTCAGGGTAAAAAATAATTCTAGCGCACCATCTTATACTCTCCGCCGATAAGTGTATAATCCACCTTATGTTCTCGGGCGAGTTTTAAAAGCATCGCGTTTTCTTCGAGAGCACCTTCCATTGTATAGTCATCGTCGCACAGACGGTTTTCAATCACGTTTGCATATTCTTTAATTTTTCCAAAGTTATTCTTTATGTAGTCCTCACTCATAACAAGCAGGTGGTATGTGATGTTTTCCAGATATGCTTTCTCAAAATCCTTCTTCCAGTCAAAGGGGATATAACAGCCCTCGACAATGAGATTCTGACCGTTTTCAATTGCTGTCTTTATCATTTCCCTTACAA
Organism: Oscillospiraceae bacterium; assembly: GCA_015068735.1. Lineage (GTDB taxonomy): Bacteria > Bacillota > Clostridia > UMGS1883 > UMGS1883 > UMGS1883. The sequence continues at coordinate 3,453 of SVJW01000088.1, read as the reverse complement.
TAGGCCACAGGTATTCCGTCAGTTCGGAATCACGGCTCATTGAGGTAAGGTCCGTGTTTTCGCTGCGAATAAGTCCCATTTTCAAATGATCGATTGACAGGTACGGATATTTGTATTTTTCAAGCAGTTTTTGTGCAAGGAGAGTCTTTCCTGTGTGCGAAGCTCCTGCAATCAATATTATCATATTTGATCTCCTTATTTTAAAATAAAACGGCCGTTTCTTTTACCGTTGTAAACTGCATATTCTATTTCTTCCTCATTTATACAAAAGTTACAGATTTTTGCAGTAGCACCGGAGTCAATTAAGATGTCAAAAGCAGTCTCAAAATCATCCTGTCCTCTCAGCTTTGCTATTTCATTAATTCGTAAACCTTCATACTCCGGATTCCCGCTGCAGCCGACTACCAGAAGATTGCTTAGGTCTTTTCCTGTTTTGTTTATGTATGCTTCCTTTATTTTCGCACGCATATTGCCGTCGGAAACAAGCTTGACAACACCAGGATTTTCGGTACCATCTGTTACCGTTCCGTTTTTTATAATTAAATCATACATACTAATACCTCTTTAAGGTTTATTTCAATCTTCCGTAGCCTGCGTTTTCAACGCAATTCTGTCCTGCCTCTGTAAGCATAAATTCAGCCATTTTACGTGCAGGGGAGTCTTTCGGAGTATCTTTCCTGATTACAACATATGCGTTATTTGAAAGCGGGTAAGTACCGTTTGCTATTGTTTCATCCGTAGGCATCACACCGTCAATGGCAAGAAGCTTCAATTCTTCCTCCACAGGATAGAACCAAAACATATTATGATAGTAATAATAGATACTGTATCCCAACGCATAGCCGACAGGATTTTCGGTTTTTGCTGCCATAACATCGGTGAGAATATCAGACATTATGTAAGAAGTTTCTTTTTGCACTTCGGGATGAATTTCATTACCGTTCAAGAAGTGTTTTTCCATCTGTGCGTGACTGCCGCTGTCATTATTTCTGCAATATGGGTATAAAAGAGCGTTGCTTCCGCCAACTTCAGACCAATTATCATATGAATCGTTTACATAAATATCTGTTATCTGCTCTTTTGTAAGTCCTGTTGCAGGGTTATCCTTGTTTGTAAAGAATATCATTGCATCATAAGCAATCGGGATAAGCTCAAGCTCTACTCCTTTGTCTTCTGCCATTTTCAAAATATCACTTGCAGGATAAACAGAAGCAAAAAGCATATCAACCTCACCGTTTATAAGGCGTTGATAGGATGCGTGGCTCTTCGAGTGTTTCTGCGGATATTGAGAATGAGTTTCACCATTGCAGAATAATGCACCATATACCGCCTGTGTGAACGGATATGTAGAAGTTGAGCCGTCAATCACGGGCATCTCCTTATCAAAGCCAAACATTTCAGCAAGTTCTGATGCATAAAGCTGGCAGTCATCTTGCGCGTTGTTAAGGATATATGCTACATCTGCTCTTGTAGCTGCCTTCTGCGGATTAAGAAGCCTTACCGGATGTTCAGGGTCTGTATTATCATAATCCGACACAATATTCTGCCCAATAAAGTCATACGCATCTTTTGCCCAATCTGAAATCTTATCTTCATCAGCATAGTTTGTAACAGAAGACTTCGAACATCTTAAATTTGCGTACTGAAGTGCTCTTGCAATCATAACAGTAAGCTCTTCTCTTGTCACGTTTCTGTAAGGAGCAAATATATCAGGGGAATCTCCTTCTACTATACCGCACATACGGGCGTAAGTAACAACATAATAAAACCAGTCCGTTTTTAAAACATCTTTAAAGTCATCCGTCTGAGTATAGTCGGCAGAAATTTCACCGGTATATTCCCAAGCCAATCCCTCAAGCCCCAAAAAACGAATTATCATTGCCACTGCCTCTGCACGGGTTACATTGTCATAGATATTCGCTTCACCTTTTTCGTTTCCTCTTATGACATTAACTCTTGAAAGCATTTTAAAGTCGTGAAAATCAGGGTTTGAATCATCTGCATCAGCAAACTGACGTGCTTCAGGGACGAACGCCTCAATCTCGCGGTTTTTATACTCAACCGGAATCGTTGCATACACATAATCGTGATAAGCCATAGATAAGGGAATAACTTCACCTGAATCCTTATATCTTGCACGCGTAAGCCACGAATTTCTGTCCTCAATCGTGTTCGGAAACGGGATTTTAACTTTTACAAAATTTTCCGACAGAGTAACATCTGTTCCGTCGGCAAAGACACCGATTCCGCTTGTCACAAGAATGCACAACATTAAAGCACAAGAAATAAGTTTTTTCATAAAAATAACCTCCTGTATTAAAGCGCTTCATAAATCAATTATATCTCACACCATTTCAGTTTTCAATATAAAATCTTTATTTTATACAAAAATTTCATTGTTTTATACATTGAATCCAACACTATTATCTACGATAATATAATTAAGCAAATTTAGATTTGAAAGGATGATTATTGTGAAAGATTACAAAAAATATTGTTACTATTTCCCCAACTGGCATGTTGATCCCCTTAATGAACAGTGGCACGGAAAGGGTTGGACAGAATGGGACTGTTTAAAGCAGGGTATTCCGCGTTTTGAAGGCCATGTAAGCCCCAGAGTACCTCTGTGGGGTTATGAAGACGAATCCGATCCCATGGTTATGGACAAAAAGGTAAGAACAGCGAAGGAATACGGCTTTGACGGATTTATATTTGACTTTTACTGGTTCAAGGACCTTGGCCCTTACAGAATCAAAGCACTTGAAGAAGGATTTTTAAAATGTCCCAGCTGTGACGATATGGAATTTGCAATTATGTGGGCTAACCATGATCCTATTTATGTACATCCGGCACAGCTCCGTCACGGAAGTGCTAAACTTGCAGACGGTAACTTTACTGAAGAGTTTTTCAAGGAAGTAACCGATTACTGCATCGACAACTACTTCTGCAAGAAAAACTACATCCGTGTTGACGGTAAGATTTACTTCCCCATCTGGAGTATGAAGAAGTTTATCTCCAGCTTTGGCTCTGTTGAAAATGCAGCTAAGGTTGTAAAAGATTTCAGAGAAAGAGCTGCAAAGAAGGGTTACGAGCTTCACATTGCAGGTCATAAGAGATTTGCTCCCTACTACTACGACAACTGGGATGACGGTACTATTTTTGCTAATTCAAAGAGAGATAAGAAGCTCTTCAACGAAACTGCAAAGGCAGTTGGTCTTGACAGTATCTTTGAATACAACTGGCCCAGACCCAAAAAGGATGTATGGCCTGATATCCCCTACTCCGAGTTCCTCAAATACAATATGGAAGTATTCGAGGATGACCTTGACTTCATTGAGCTTCCTCACGATATTACCTCTGCTCTCGGTTGGGACCCCAGCGCAAGAACAGTATGTTCCGACAAGTATGAAGATTCCGGTTACCCTTTCACACAGATTATTTCCGAAACTACCC
>SVJW01000087.1 GCA_015068735.1 Oscillospiraceae bacterium | reverse complement strand
TAAGCTCCATAACCTGTCCCGCCATAGCCTGACGGTCAACCCAGATGTTGTCGAAAATGGTTTTCGCCATAAGGTCCATCTTCCATTCGCAAATCATCTTCATATCGCAGAAGCCGTCTGTGTCAAGCCCCAACTCCTCACGCTTCTTCGCATCGCCGTGGCGTATTCTGTTGTAACAGCTGTAACCATAGGTAACATCCTTGTGCTTGTTCTGGTGCCATTTATCTTTTCTGAAAGATGAACCGCACTTGCATTTCATCTTCGACTGCCAGAAATCATTTGCGCCACGCTTTGAAAACGCCTTGACCTCTCCGTTTACAACAACGCTCGGCTTTGACTTCGCCTTTCTGATGCGGTTGCATTCATGCCATAAGGTTTCGGAAATAATCGGTGGAAAATCTCCCTTGACAAGCTCGTATGTGGTTTCGTCAAGGTTGTTGATTCGCTTCTGTTCAAGGTAGTTGTTGCTGCGTGATTTGTTGTAGCAGATGTAGCCCATATAAGTAGCGTTCTTGATGATGTGCAGCACGCTTGAACATTCCCACTTTACCTTGCCCGACGCATTCTTTCGCTTTGCTTCGGTGAGCATTTTGCAGATTTTTGAGCCACCCATACCCTTGGCATAAAGCTCGAAAATCATCTTTACAGTTTCAGCCTGTTCGGGATTTATTGTGTAGGTTTCACCGGGTTTTCTGTCATAACCGAGGATATTTCCGCTGCCGTAGAGAGTCTTGTTCTCACGGCTAATTTTCTGCCCAGCCTTAACACGTTCCGATACCTTGCGGCTTTCTTCCTGAGCAAGTGTCGCCATAAGGGAGAGACGAAGCTCACCGTCGCCGTCCATTGTCCAGATGTTGTCCTCAACAAAGTAAACTTCAACGCCGATATTCTTCAGCTCACGGGTAAAGTTTAGAGTATCAACAGTATTACGAGCAAAACGGCAAACCTCACGGGTTACAATCAAATCGAACTTTCCGCTCTTTGCGTCCTCAATCATTCTGAGGAAAGAGGGACGTTTCTTAGCCTGAGTTCCTGTGATACCCTCGTCAATGTACTTGTCGATTACATTCCAGTTGGGATGATATTTTGCCTGGTCGGAATACCACTGCATCTGGTTTTCGAGAGCTGAGAGCTGTGCTTCGTGTTCCGTGGAAACTCGTCCGTAGAATACGACAGTACGCTGACGGTTGCGGTCAAGCTTTGTGTAGTCCATAAAGCTGTTGAATGTTGGTTTTACTCCTGACATAGTTGTTGTGTTAGTCATAAATTTCAAGTCCTTTCGTGTTTTGATTTTTCGCAGAAGCGTGAACTTCTGCTATGTAAATGGAAGTTGTTTGTTGCAAGTCGATTTAGCGCTTTAAAGCGATTATACGGATTTGTTATGCGTTTGTCAAGTACCTGGGAGAAATTTTTGGGTCAAATGCAGAAATAAGCTTTTTTTCTGACAGGCGTATCATTTCATTTATTGAGTTTTCAAAATTGATGTGATATAATAAAATCACAATAATAAGCATTGCAGGCTTGTTAGATTGTAATTTTAAATTACATTATTTTATTTTAAGATATAGAGGAGGTGGCAAAAATGCAGATGTGCCCTTTTTGTGACAAAGTATATGATGAATCCGAATACAGCTATTGTCCTTACTGTTCTGGGGAATTAGATGAGGAAGACGAAGAAATAAGACCGTGTCCAGAATGCGATAGCTGTTTACACTGGGATGGCGAAGAGTGGGTATGCTCTAACTGTGATTACACAGAAGAAGACTAAGAGACTTGACTAAATTTTCTAAGACATTACACCCCAGCAATTTTTAGCGATACAATATGTACCGCCGTATTCGGAAAAATCCGAGTACGGCTTTTGTTTTGTGTTGAAATACCGAAGCAGATGTGGTATAATGTAAAAACACGGATAAAGAATAAAAGGAGGAAATTGTTTTGAGATGTGCAAATTGCGGAAATGAAAATGAGAATACTCTGTGGGATGAAGGGGATACAATTTACTGTTCCCAATGTGCTCATAGAACAAGAACATCTGATGGAGAAGAGGACTTGGTTGAATGTCCTCACTGCCATGAGATGAGAGATAGTAAGGCTTATTATTGCAGACACTGCAATACGCCGTTCTAATATAGGAGGTAAAAATGAACAGAGAAGAATTGAAAAAACAGATTGATGAGTTAATGAGACAATATGCTGATGAAGAAATTGATGGAGATACTTACGCTCAAAAAATGATGGAGTTAACCATATCCGCTCAGAATGAAAACAACGATGAATAACAGGGAAATCGTGTTTTTGTAAAGGTTGTATAACAGCAACATAAAAACAATTCATTGAACCGTTCAATATGTAGCCGTACCCGTACCCACGAGTACGGCTTTTTCTTTTACATCATCACTCCAACTCACCTGACCACTTGCGCTGAACATCACGCTGGCGGTCTTTTTCTTTGCCCTTCCCAAGAATCATATCCACATTTTTCATAACTGTATCAAGCTCCTTGATTTCGGATTTTGTCGTATTATAAGAGCTATACAGCTTGTCCTTTTCAGCATAAAGCTTTTTCTGTTCAGCACGAAGTTCTTTAATCAGCGGAGCTTTCTCACCGCCAAATCTTTTCTTCAGATACTTCTCAGCGGCAGTAAAAATAATCAGCTCGCTTTCGTGTTCACGCTTATACTTTTCCTTGAAAACAACCGTTTCAAGCTTGTCAGCAACAGGCTTGTGCTTGCGGTAATTGTCGATGTTTTTAATATCCTCGGCAATAACTTTGAGTCGTTGCTCAACTTTTTTTATACGAGTTCGGTCAGCGTTATATTTTTCTTTCAAAGCCGTATGCTTTTCCGAAAGAGCCGAATAGCTCAGCATATTTCTCTCTGTCAGATAGTTCACCGTATTCGCCATAGTTTTAAGATTCTGCACAGTTGCACACTGCCTGAACGCTTCGTGATTTTTCTGTTTCTCCTTGAAGCAGTTTTCAATATCGATGATAAGAGAAACAGTCGGATTTGTTCTTGCTCCACAAATTCTTTCACGGAGTCTTTCTTCGGTATAGTCAGTTCCGAGAGTTTTTGAACGGATGAAACGTTCTTGCCCCTCAGCTCTGAATGAAATATATTTTCCTTGCTTTATTTCATAATTCAGCTTCTGCATATACAAAAGAAACTCATCCCACGACTGCGTTTTCAGAATAGCCTTATCAATATTCTGACGAAGAAGCGACTTCCAGCTCTTGCCCTTTTTATCGAGACTATGCTCATACTGACTTCTGCCTTTTTCCTTTGGCTCGGTTATGACAGACAATCTGTTCTCACGACAAAGCTCGTCGCTGAAATTTCTTATATCATACATCGTGTGCTTTTTAGAAAGAAACTTGTCGCCGTTTTCAAAGCTGACAGAGTTTGCAATGATGTGGTTGTGAACGTGCCCTCGGTCAATGTGCGTAGCGCAGACAAACTGAAACTTTCCGTCAAAGATTTTATCTGCAAGCTCCATTCCGATTTTATGAGCAGTTTCGTAATTCACCTCTCCCGGAGAAAATGACTGAATGATATGAAAGCCGAGAATGCCTTTCTCCTTGAGAAAATTTTTCTTCGTCAGTTCAAACTGTAACGCTGCCGTTTCGGGAGAACAGCCGAAGCCGTCCACAAGCAGACGGTCATCGGTTTTCTTCGGATTCATAATGTAATCAAGTGCCTTGTTCAGAGTAGTGCGGATAGCGTGGATTTCAGTAACTGCCATATCTTTTCAAGCTCCTGTTTTATTGCGATTACGTCATCGGCGTAAATATCATTTGTAGAATTGATACGCTTTGCAATCTGGTTGATGTTTTTTGAAACGCCGCTTACCTGTCGGCACAGCTCGTCAAGTCCTGAGGTTTCAACCTTTATAAGCCTTCCGTCAATGGCAATCTTGCGAAGATAAGCCGACATATTCCTGATACCGAACAGCTTCATTTTCTTATCAATAAGCTCTTTTTCATATTCCGAAACAAAGAATTTTATCTGCACAGGGCGAAGTCTTTTTGCCATAGTTTTTTATCACTCCTTCCATTTTTATCGAGACAGAATTGTCGATTGCCGAGGGGTTCGGGGAGTATCACCGACAAGCGATTTTGACGGAGTGTGTCCACAAAATCATTGCTTGCTATGACACTCCCACGCCCGCAGGCTGATTAGCTTTTTCGAGAATTCTTCACGGCTCTTACAAACTTTTTCGGAACAAAATCTCCGTACCAGAGCTTTGTAAAGTCCTCCATATCTTCGGGAGCGATTACCTTTTCGGGATAGATTGCTTTAAGGAATTCAAGCTTTGCCTTTTCAAAATCCGAAAGATTTTCGTCCTCCTTATGAATTCTGATAACTGCATTTTCATCCACATCAGCATTTGCCAAAATGAGTCCGAATTCAATTTCCTTTCTGATAGCCGCAAGTTCTTCGGGAGTTCTCTTGATGGGGGACATATTGACAATCATATCCATGATAATGTCGATATCCTCAGGCGTCATTTCCTTTCCGACAGGGAAAAGTCTGTTGATAGTTTCCATTAAAGGGTCTTTCTTATTCTCGTTTTTATTCTGGTAATTCTTCTGGTTTTTCTTCATAAAAGCCTCCATAAATTCAGTTGTCTTCTTGTCGTTTGCTTCGTGCCTGATAATCATTTTCATTTTTCCTTTCGTTTTAAAATTTACATTGGTGTACCACGTACCAGACGGTGCAGATGTACCGGCTGTTACACTTGTTACGCGTGGTACACCTGGTACGTGGTACATTAACCT
>SVJW01000013.1 GCA_015068735.1 Oscillospiraceae bacterium | reverse complement strand
TTATAACACAAGGGTCAATACGCCTTACAATTCCTGTTGCTTTCATATAAATAATGCTCCTTTGATTTTAAATTACATCACTATTATTTGAATTAACAGGAATTTTATCCAATGAATATTTTGGAAAACATTTACAAAAAAGAAATTACAAAAGAGCAACGAAAAGGAGGTGTAAAAAATCCGAGTTTCTTTACACCTCCTTTTTTCTTTCTTATAAATCTCCTGCCATAGAAAACCATCCGTCTTCTTTTTTCTTCTCCGGTACAGTTTCTTTAGGCGTTTCAATAATAACTGTTGAAGAAGCATCCGTCTTTTCATAATGCGGAAAATTACAGTAACCTGCCAAAAGCTCTATAATTTTTATAAACTCTGGGTCATAGCCACTTATTACCTTAAATCCGTATGACATACCGTTATTGCAGAAACATTTTATGCCGTCAATATCAGCTCTGCTCATATCGTATGCACCCGAATCGCTTTTTACAAGATTGAAAATTCCCGAAGAATATAATTTATCCAATAAATCGGTAAACTCGTTCTTCGTTGTATCACTTGAATAGTCGAACTTTCTCTCTTTAACCTCAAAAAACCAATCGGGAAAATCAAGTGTAGAAGAAGTCCTTATATGGTTATAGCATAATCCTTCACCGTTTAAAGTAATTCTTCTCTTTCTCAAAGACCCCTTAACATAACAGCTATAGTTGATTTCAAGATACTCAATCGCAAGATTTCCGACATCCGTACGTGTCATTTCATTCAACGCACTTATTATTTGCGCTGCCGAAAATCTCTTTACAGGATCGACTTCCAACATACCTGCTATCAGTTTGCTTACAGATTCAGGCATACGAGTCTTATCTATTATAAGATTTCCACCGTCTAATGCTGCCTCATAAGGATACTCGTACTCTTTTTCATCGTAGTACGGCAATTTTCCGCAAAAATACTCATGGAAAATAAGTCCCAGTGCAAAAATGTCTGATTTTTCATCAGGTTTGACATCCTCACCATAAATCGCAAGGAAAGTTTCAGGTGCCAGATAAGTAAGATCGCCACCCAACTCATCCTCTTCAAGGTTTTCACCTTTCAAAAATCCTGAGTCGAAATCAATAAGCTTTGCTGCATAGTTACCGTTTTTCGTTATTTTTATAATAAGATTCGCGGGCTTAACATCAAAATGTACAACCCCTAACGAGTGTAAGTCATGAAAGCAATGTGCTGCAGATTTAAGAAGCAAGAGTTTCTTTTGAAGCGAAGAAGCCGCAATCTGCTCCATTGTAACAGTACTGGAATTTATCTTTTCATTTATTATATAATACTTGCTATCCAGCCTGAAGAATTCTTCTACCCTTACCAGATTACCGTGGCTTGCACGGTTAATTCTGGTAAAAAGCTCTCTTAATCTGTTTTCAAAACGCAAGCAAGAGTCACGACGCTGTTCAAATAAAGCATCAGACATTATACTTTTGTCCATCGGGTAAACGGGACTGATTAACTCTTTTACAAAATATTCTCGCCCGTTTTTATATGCAAACCCCCATTTTGAAAAGCCGCTGTTTGCATTCTGCAACTCACCTTTTAAAGTGTATCCGTTTAACATTATATATCTCCGTAAAACTATTTTTTATTATAAATCACCGGCACTGGTGAACCAATCCCCTGAGCTTTCTTTTTTCTCTTCAGCAGCAGGTTCAGCAGGATATGATACGGGCGCACTTTCTTCAGCAGGTGCAACAGTTTCTGTCGCATAAGAAGCAGGCTCTTCTACAGGCACGGAAGGTTCTGTTACATCCATAGTTTTATCTGCAGAAACAGTCAAAGACTCTGTGTTACCGGAATATGTACCTACCGGTACGGCTTTCTTTACACCTTTATTCTTCATATTAACAAAGATTAAAGCTATCAGCAGTACTGCAAATGCAATTATATAAATCAGCAATTCTTCAAACCAGTTAGCTGATTCCGCCCGTTCAAGATACATTTCAACACTTTGACCATACGCACTCATGCACATAACCAACTGATTATTTTTTATGGAAAGTTCAACAGGAATTCCACTGACGAAGAATGTGTTTCCTTCTAAAGTATATTCCTGAACATCATTACCTTCAATAAGTTTTATTTTATTACCTGATATTTCAGCATAGCTCTCTTCATCCGATTCAGAGCCTACGCTGTTACCTACCAGTTTCCATCTACCTTCAAAACCTTCTGCGCTGTTTAAATCCTGATACTTTAAGAAGCCCAAAACCAATACCACGATCATAGCAATCGCAATACCGATGGTAATAAATTTCTTATTGTTTGAAGCCTTTGCCGGCTCAGGAATAAACACAGGCTTGTCCGATACAGGTGCTCTTTCTATTGTACTTCTTTCAGCAGGCGCTTCCTCACCGGAAGATGTTGCAATAGGATTGCCGCAACCCGAACAAAATCTAACGTCGGAACTTAACTCTTTTCCACATTTAGGGCAAAACATATTAAAACCTCATTTCATTATAAGTATTTTGAATAATCATTTTTATAAACTTCCCAAAGTGCATTTACGTCTTCGGAGTTGTTTATGTACATGTCTGTTATGTATTGTTTTCGGTTATTAAAGCTTGATCTCATATTCTCAAAGTTTTTGTAGCCGCAAGCAGCAACACACAGAGTGTAATCATCTCCGGAAACCTGATGCATTCGGTCGTTAAGTAAAATTCTCCATTGAATAATACTTTTAGAATCAACAAGCGTATCAATTAAAAGATGTTCAAACTCCATGGGAGAATTTAGATATCCGAAACAACCGTCAGTAGCTGTAAGCAAAATACAAGGATGATCGATCACTACTTCCTTGAAATGAATTTCAAAAGGTGTAGAGGCATTGATAACATTCGTCATAACACCGTCATTAGTAAGATTGCTCATCGCATCCTGACCGTCAAGGTCATCTGTCGTCAGTTGATGCAAACCTTCATCGTCCAGCATATAACACCTTGAGTCGCCTGCCCAGAAGCAGGAAATACTGAGTAAATCTTTACTTTTTCCTGTATTACCTGTTATTATTGACGCAGTTGTAGGGAAAGCCTTTCCCAAAGAGCCCATAATACGACCCGCTTTGTCTGCATAGTCCTTACATACGCTTAATGATTTTTGAATATAATCCGGAAGTTCAACACTTTTGTTCGATTCCTTGAACCATGTTTCTACACCGCCACATACAGCTCGAGATGCAATGTATGCACCTGTCTTACCGGAATAATTCTCATACTTCTTAGAACCTGAACCGCCGCAACCATCAAATGATGCTATTATGAAGTCGTCATCATTAACACCGTAAAAATAACAGTCTTCACCATTGTTTTTAACCATTTCTTCAGCCACGGAAAAAATCGAATTCAGTTCCTGTCCTGTTTTTTTCATACAAATAACCTCTTATCAGATTGAGTTGGAAATTGTATTGATAATTTCTTCATATTCAAGATTTGCAAGACCATTACCTGCTTCTGAAGGGAAGTGAAGAACGTTATCCCAGTTCTGAGAAATGATATTCCAGTCGGGAGCATCAGGAGCAAAGAGAAGAAGACGCTTTGCATTGTTGTCCATATAGCCTGTCTGCTGAGCTCCGCCCCACCATGCAGATAATTCACGGATATCATTTGCCATACCGTTGGGATAATAGCCGCTGGTTTTTCCGAAACCAAGGGGATGAGTTGCTGCATCTGTCCATACAACGATTACCTGACGACGCTTCATACCTTCCTGATCCCATTTGGATTTCATTGCGTAAGCAAGAGCCTCAAGACCGTCTTCCGGATCGTCTCCGCCACCTTCAGCTCTAAGGCTACGTACACATTTTTCAAATTCTACTGCTTCCTGGGGAAGTTTGAAGAAATCTGTTACCATCATTGCTTTTTCTCTGTCTGCTATGTAGTCACGGAATGCAACAACACGCACTCTGAGCTGACTGATATGCTTGTGTTTTTTCTCCATAACGCCTGTTACGTCCTGATAGAAGTTTAGAGCGTTGTTCTTTACAATTTCAATAATGTTTTCCATACTTCCTGTACAGTCGATACAGAACACCATGTCTACATTGTAAGTAAGTTGATAATTGCTTGCCATTTTTATTCCTCCAATATTGTTTATATTTTAATTTTCATTAAATCCAATCAGTTGGGGTTTATTACAAACCTGTAAAGGTTTTCCAGATTTGCAAAATATGTCATCAGTATTCCTGAATTTGCCGTCTTTGAACCAGTCCAAGTGTCTTCCTTGATTTTGTCTGTCCTTGTCTCAATTTCATCTATTCTTACATTTATTGCATCAAGCTTCTGATCTACAGTTTTCCGGTAACTATCGATTTTTTCCATTGTCTTCATATTTGTGTATGAAGAATACAGCAAAATCAAAACGCTTATAGCAAGTGCGATTAAACCGATTTTGCTATTTTTTGTTACATTACCCGCCTTTTTCATTTCTGCCCCACTTTCCTTTCTTTCTTCACCGTTAACCGTCGTTGGTTCATATGAAGTTGTGGTATCTGCTGTCACCGAAGATTTATATGTCAAAATATCTGAAAAGCCTGTGCTTTCAGTTATTTTTGGCATTTCATTCCCACAGTAGGCACATTTTAAAACTCCACGAGCATTACTTTTTCCGCAGTTATCACAAAACACAATTTTTCCCCCTTATAAATTAAGTTTTTACGATTGAGCAATAATCAAAATGAAAATTAGTATAAATAAAGTCGCCACAACAACCCATACCACATTATTTGTCTCCCCAGAAGGATCTGAAGAAGTATGCCCTGAGGCTGAATATCCGCCTGACATAGTGTGTCCGGATGCCGGAGTCACTTTCTTTACAGAAGCAGTAGTGTTTACCCTTTCCAGTTCAGGACTCCACGCTTTCAAAATATTTACTGTCGGATTCTTTTCGCAACCGCATACCGAACACCTATTACAGCCAACATCACTTTCAGCATCACAATCAGGACATATCCACTTGTCATTCGGTCTGCGATACTTCACTATCAGTTTTGTTTCCATTTGTTTTCTCCTGTTACTTTAAATACATTTTTGAGCCAAATATAATAAATAATTATATCATTTAGCGTTATAAGTGTCAACAATTTCCAACAAATAAAAACAACATATTACTATAAAAAACATTATTTACAAATTGTTTATAATATGTTATAATTTTCACGAGAGATGATCTCAAATAAAAATTTTGGAGGGAAAAAATATGGATAAGTTATCCAAATTCTTCAAATTGAAGGAACGCGGTACAAATGTTCGTACCGAAATCATTGCAGGTATCACTACATTCCTTGCAATGGCGTATATTCTCGCAGTTAACCCCGGTATGTTAGGCATCATTCCGGACGGTCCCGGCCCTGCTGCTATATTCATGGCAACAGCATTGTCTGCAGCAATTGCTACAATCTGCATGGCATTTTTTGCAAACTACCCTGTAGCTCTTGCCTCCGGTATGGGACTTAATGCATTCTTTGCATTTACAGTATGTTTAGGTATGGGTTATTCATACAAAGTTGCTTTAACTGCTATTTTGATTGAAGGTTTCGTTTTCATGATTCTTTCACTGTTCAAATTCAGAGAAGCACTGGTTAACAAAATTCCAAAAAACTTAAAACTTGGTATCACTGCCGGTATCGGTCTTTTCATTACAATTATTGCACTTATTAATGCAGGCGTTGTTGTAAATAACGACTCTACATTGGTAGGTCTTGGCGACTTAGGATCACCCCAGGTTGTTCTTGCAGTTGTTGGACTTCTTATTATCGGTGTATTGCATCACTTCAAAATCAAAGGCGACATATTGATCGGTATTCTTGCAACTTGGATTCTTGGTATCATCGCAGAATTAGCGGGTTGGTATGAAGGCATATCTCTGATTCCTTCTCTTTCCTGGGATTCAATCAAGGCAAATTTTGCAGCTCCTGCACTCTTCCAGTTTGATTTCAAGTTTGTTATAGAGAACTTCGCTTCTTTTGCAGTTGTAATGTTTACATTCCTTTATACTGATATCTTCGATACAGTAGGAACACTTATCGGTGTTGCATCCAAGGGCAATCTTCTTGACGAGGATGGAAACCTTCCCAAAGCAAGCGGTGCTCTTATGGCAGACGCTGTTGGTACAGTAGCAGGTGCGTGTCTTGGTACATCTACAGTTACAAGTTATGTTGAATCTTCAGCAGGCGTAGCTGCAGGTGGCAGAACAGGTCTTACGGCTTTGACAACAGGTATTCTCTTCTTGCTTGCTATTCCGTTTGCTCCTATTTTCCTTGCTATTCCCGGATTTGCTACAGCACCGGCTATGTTATTTGTTGGTCTCCTTATGCTTTCAGCAGTAACACAGATGGATTTTGAAACAGATATGGCAGATGCTATCGGTGGCTTCCTTGCAGTTGTTATGATGCCTTTTGCATATTCTATTGCAACAGGTATTATGTTCGCTATGATTTCTTGGGTAGTACTTAAAATCTTCACAGGTAAGATTAAAGAAATCTCACCTATAATGTGGATTTCTGTCGTATTGTTTGCAATTTATATCGCTACACAGGTTGCATAACATTAATTAAAAACAACAAAACCGTGTTGGAATTTCCAACACGGTTTTTGTTATTCTTATTTTTAGTTTTTAAGGCTATGCATAGGAGCAGGAATTCTTCCACCGCGATTAATGAAATCAACACAACAGTACTGATTAACAGGCATTACAGGTCCTGTTCCGAGAAGTCCGCCGAATTCGACCACATCCCCTACCTTTTTGCCTGGAGCAGGAATAATACGGAGGGCTGTTGTCTTTGTATTGATTACACCGATTGCAACCTCATCTGCAAGGATACCTGAAATAGTCTCTGCCGAAGTATCACCGGGAACAACAACCATATCTATACCTACAGAACACACGCAAGTCATTGCTTCAAGTTTTTCAAGAGAAAGTGCACCGCATTTAACGGCATCAATCATACCTGCATCTTCACTTACGGGAATAAATGCACCGCTGAGACCACCTACATACGAAGAAGCCATTACGCCGCCTTTTTTAACAGCGTCATTTAAAAGTGCAAGCGCTGCAGTTGTACCGGGAGCGCCGCATTTTTCAACACCCATTTCTTCAAGAATGTGCGCAACGCTATCACCGATTGCAGGCGTAGGCGCAAGAGAAAGGTCAACAATACCTCTCTGCGCACCGAGTCTTGCTGATGCTTCACCTGCTACAAGCTGTCCCATACGGGTAATCTTAAAGGCAGTTTTCTTGATTGTATCGGCAACCACACCAAAGTCCGCACCTTTAACTTTTTCAAGAGCCTTTTTAACAACTCCCGGGCCGCTTACACCGACATTTATAACACATTCGCCCTCACCCGTTCCGTGGAAAGCACCTGCCATAAAGGGGTTGTCCTCAACTGCATTTGCAAAAACAACAAGTTTTGCACAGCCGAAGCCGTCACGGTCAGCAGACATTTCGGCAGTTTTCTTAATAATTCGTCCCATATGGGCAACTGCATCCATAGAGATACCTGCCTTTGTTGATCCCACATTTACACTGGAACAGATTTTATTTGTTGTACAAAGTGCTTCGGGGATTGTTTCTATAAAATCATACTCCCCTTTTGTATAGCCTTTCTGAACGAGAGCTGAATATCCACCGATGAAATTAACGCCTGTTGCATCCGCTGCTCTGTCAAGAGCTTTTGCAAACTTAACATAATCACCGCAAGCAGAGCCTACAATAGAAATAGGTGTTACTGAAATTCGTTTGTTAATAATCGGTATTCCCTGTTCTCGTTCAAGCTGTTCACCAACAGGAACAAGCTTTTCCGCAAGGCGAGTAACCTTATCATATACTTTTTCAGATGCGATATCGGAATCCTGACCGATACAATCCAGAAGGGAAATACCCATCGTAATTGTTCGTATATCGAGATGTTCATTGTCAACCATATTGATGGTTTCCATTATTTCAAAAGGATTTATCATTGATTACCACCCCCGCTTTATATTCTGTGCATAGAATCAAACACAGTCTTGTGACGGACCTGTATTCTCTGCCCTATTTCGCTACCAAGCTTCTTTAAACTCGAAACAACTTCGTTGAAGGGAATCAATGAAGTTTCCATATCAACAACCATAACCATCAGGAACTGGTCATCGTTTGTTGTCTGTGCAATATCGATAATATTAATTTTATTCTGAGCAAGAAAGGCACTTACTCTTGCAATAATGCCAACACCGTCTTTACCCATAACAGTAATTACAGATTTCAATTAAATTCCTCCTAACAAAAACCATGCAGTAATTATATCACTGCATGGCATTGATTTCAAGTAGATTTCTATTATTTAACAGTATTTTTAAGTTCCTCCAAACATCCGCTGCAAACATTTTTTTCATGATAAATAAAGATATTCTCTTTGTTTCCGCAGAAAATACAGGTGGGGTTGTATTTTTTCAGAACAATACTCTCTCCCTCAACATAAATCTCAAGAGGATCTCTGAGGTCAATACCCAATGTCCTTCTGAGTTCTATCGGAAGAACTATTCTACCTAATTCGTCAACTTTTCTCACTATACCTGTGGATTTCATACAAATTACCCCTTCCAAAATATTACAATTATAATATATCAAAAACAAATGGAAAGGTCAACAGATATTCTGTTAATAATTTGTAAATTTCGACAGATTTTTTTATTTAATATTAGATTGTAGTATTGCAATTCTATCCTCGTTATGGTAATATGGTTCTATAAATTTTTTTACTACAAGGATACGTGTTATGGCAACAAAAAAATCATTATTACCAATCATTCCCGTAAGGGGATTTGTTATATTTCCAAAGACAGTTTTCCACTTCGATGTAGCCCGTGAAAAAAGCAAAAATGCGGTTATGAAAGCAATTTCAGGAGATGGGCTTATTTTCCTTGCCTCACAGAAAAATGATTTAATCGAAGAACCTAAGGAAAGCGATGTGAATTTATTCGGTGTTATTGCAAAAATAAAGCAGATTCTAAAGCTTCCCGACGGTTGCATACGAATACTTGTAGAAGGAGTTTCCCGCGGCAAACTTACAGGCTCTTTTGTAAAAGAAAGCCTTTATGAGGGTGAAGTTGTTTACAAAAACTCAACTGACCGCGATTTGTCCGTTGAGGAATATGCCGCATTTTTAAACCAGATTCATTATCTTATAAATGATTATATTGAGTTCAATCCGAAGCTTGCAACAGAGGAATTTTTAAAAGACCTTCCCGAAACAAATCCGTCAGAATGTTCCGATGCAATTGCTTCAAACCTCCTCCGTGACAATGTTGATAAGCAGGAACTTCTTGAGATTACAAATGTTAAGAAGCGTATTTTAAAGCTTATCGAAATTATGACAAAAGAAGTTAAGATATTGGACATTGAAAACATTATTGCCGCAAAGGTTAAGCAGCAAATGGATGACCATAATCATGAGTATTATCTTCGCGAACAGCTTAAGGCAATAAGCGAAGAATTGGGTGATGACAAGGATGACGAGATTAGTGAACTTCGTGCAAGAATAGAAAGCAAACCTCTTCCTGAAGAAGTTTATTCAAAAGCATTGAAGGAGCTCAGAATTTTTGAAAAACTCTCCCCTTCTTCTCCCGAAAGCAACATTGCAAGAAATTATCTTGAGTTGATTTGCGACCTTCCCTGGGAAACATATACAGAAGAAAACAGGGATATTAAAGCTGCAAAGGAAATTCTTGAAAGGGACCATTACGGACTCGAAAAGGTTAAAGAAAGAGTTCTCGAACAGCTTGCAGTTATAAACAGAAGCAAAAACACTTCAGGAAGTATCCTGTGCCTTTTAGGCGCTCCCGGTGTTGGTAAAACATCTGTCGCCAAATCTATAGCAGAGGCTACAGGCAGAAAATATGTAAGAATAAGTCTCGGCGGTATGAAAGACGAGTCCGAGCTTCGCGGTCACAGAAAAACCTATGTAGGAGCAATGCCTGGAAGAATTGTAAATGCCCTCAAACAGGCGGGTTCTTCAAACCCATTGATACTTCTTGATGAAATAGATAAAATCGGTTCTGACTACAAAGGAGACCCCTCCTCTGCCCTTCTTGAAATTTTAGACGGAGAACAGAATGTTTCTTTCAGAGATAATTACCTTGAACTTGGACTTGATTTATCAAAGGTACTTTTCATTGCTACTGCAAACGATATGTCCACAGTCCCTGCACCTTTGCATGACAGACTTGAAGTGATTGAGCTTTCGAGCTATACTGCTGAAGAAAAGTTCAATATAGCAAAGAAGCACCTTATTCCAAAGCAATTGAAAAAACACTCTCTCGAAAAATCAGACCTTAAAATTTCAGATAAAGTTATAAAAGAAATTATACAGTCCTACACCCGTGAGGGTGGTGTCCGTAAACTCGAAAGAGAAATTGCGACTATATGCAGAAAGACTGTTGTCAGGCTTACAGAAGGTAATTCTAATATTTCCGTTACGGAAAAAAATCTCAAAGAATTTCTTGGAGAGAAAAAATACACCGATGACAAGATTTCCGTTACACCGCTTATCGGAGTTGTAAACGGACTTGCATGGACGCAGGTTGGCGGAGAATTACTTCAATGTGAAGTTGTTATGCTTCCGGGAACCGGTAAAATCCAGATTACCGGAAAACTTGGTGATGTAATGAAAGAATCCGTTCAGGCTGCCATCTCCTTCATTCGTTCCATTTCAGAAAAGCTCGAAATTGAACCTGATTTTTATGAGAAAAAGGACATACACATTCACTTCCCTGAGGGAGCTGTTCCCAAAGACGGCCCCAGTGCAGGAATTACGGTTGCAACGGCAGTAGCAAGTGCACTTTCTTCAATCCCTGCAAGAAGTGATATTGCTATGACAGGCGAAATTTCTCTCCGCGGAAGAGTTCTTCCTATCGGTGGTCTTAAAGAAAAATCTCTTGCAGCATACAGAATGGGAATCACGGATATTATAATTCCTAAAGGAAATATTAAAGACATTCAGGATATTCCTGCTGAGGTAAGAGATAAGATTTCTTTCCATCCTGTTGAAAATTGTGAAGAAGTACTTTCACTTGCACTTTGCTTCAAAGAAAAGAAAAAAGCCGATAAAGGAAATATAAACTTCACTAAAGAAAGGAGTTTGGGGCGTGAATATACACAATGTTAATCTGACTATCTCCGCAGTTTCTCCCAAGCAGTATCCCGATACTCAATTTCCGGATATTGCATTTGCAGGACGAAGCAACGTGGGGAAAAGTTCTTTCATAAATAAGATGTTAAACCGCAACAGTCTTGCAAGAACCAGCTCCAAACCCGGCAAAACGGCAACAATCAATTTCTATAACATTGACGATACATTGAATTTTGTTGACTTACCGGGGTACGGATATGCAAAGGTAAGCAAGGATGAAAAAAAGAGATGGGGCAATATGATTGAAACATACCTTGATACACGCGAAACACTTGCCTGTACCGTACTTTTGGTAGATGCCCGTCACAAACCTACAAGCCATGATATTGTAATGCTTAACTACATCCGTGAAAGACACGGATTTGCGTTTGTTGTTGCAACAAAATGTGACAAAATCCCTAAAACCAAGCTTAATGATCATCTTGATGAAATTTATTATACATTAGAGCTTGAAGACGACGATATTATGATGCCTTTCAGTGCAGAAACCGGTATGGGCAGAGATGATATCTGGGAAGCGTTCAAAGAATTGTGTGAAATAGAATAATTTTACACAATTTGAAAATATTATAAATGAGGTGTTAAAATGAAATTTGAAGGAACAAAAACAGAACAAAACTTACTCGCAGCATTTGCAGGTGAATCTCAGGCAAGAAACAAGTACACATACTTTGCATCTGTTGCAAAAAAAGAAGGTTACGAACAGATTGCTGCAATTTTCGAGCAGACAGCAAACAATGAAAAAGAGCATGCAAAGCTTTGGTTTAAGGCATTGGAGCTTCTCGGAAACACTTCTCAGAATCTCCTTGCAGCTGCAGAAGGTGAAAATTACGAATGGACAGATATGTACAAGTCATTTGCAGAAGATGCCGATGCTGAAGGTTTTACAGAACTTGCTGCACAGTTCAGAATGGTTGCTGAAATCGAAAAGACACATGAAGAAAGATACCGCGCACTTCTTAACAATGTTGAAATGCAGAAGGTATTTGAAAAAGCAGAAGAAGCTATCTGGGAATGCAGAAACTGCGGTCACCTTGTAATGGGCAAAAAGGCTCCCGAGCTTTGCCCTGTATGTAAGCATCCTAAGAGCTATTTTGAAATCAGAAAAGAAAACTATTAATTTAAAAAAACACAAAAATGCTGAATGATTTAAAATCATTCAGCATTTTTTATTCAAAATCATCCATTCTTCGTATCAATTCTCTGTTCCTTTTTTTGCGGGCATCTCTTCTTTTTTTACGAAGAATCCGCCTGCGTCTGCGTTCAAGCATAACAAACACAAAAACAATCGCAGCAAGTGTCACAAAGAGCCATGGTGAAGTAACAAAGGCAATTATCCTATTCATCAAAAATGTGATAAGGTCCAGCTTATAACTTTTATCAGCCAAAAGGTCTACAGTTCCTATTGAAACTCCGTCTGCAAAGTATTCTCTCGTTCCAATCACCTGCCCGCTTTTTACGGGGGCGCTTACAGTTTTTTTAACGTTATCCTTAAAGGTAATCTGAGCTTCAGGAGAATTTTTATATCTTATGACAGAAAGTTCTTTCCCTGACTTCAAAATCAATTTATTATCACGCCTGGTATTTGAAACCCCTGTCTGCGCGATGATATCGCCTTCCGAAACAATACTCTGCGAAACATAATTATTGAACACAAAATCAAACATAGCTTTGCAATCTGCAAAACTTTGTGCCACATTATCAACAGTATCAGCTTCAAAGACCAATGCAAGCAGTGAAATACCCCTTCTTTCCGCTGACGCTGCAACACAACTTTTTGCTTCAGGCGAGTATCCCGTCTTTATACCTGTTGCATGCTCATAAAAATAGTCATTTCTCAGCAAAATGCTGACCAGATGATTTTTATTTATCACTTTTCTTGCAGTTGGATTTTGTTCGGTTGCAGGAATACTGTATGACTGAGATTTTACAATCTCTCTGAAAGTTTCATTTTCCATAGCAACACGCACAAGGATTGCCATATCTTCGGCAGTTGTGTAATGTCTCTCGTCATGAGCCCCTGTGGGATTTGTAAAATTCGTGTTTACCATACCCAACTCTTTAGCCCTTATGTTCATCAATTTTACAAACTCATCAATGCTTCCCGATGTCTTCTCCGCAAGAAGATTAGTTGCATCAGAAGATGAGGCAAGGAGCATCGCGTAAAGAAGCTGTCTTACAGAAAGGTTCTCATCCTTAACTATGCCCAGCTTGTTATCACCGGATGGAACGTTTGATAACGCAGATTCACTGGCTGTGACAAACTCTTCCAAGTTACAATTTTCAAGCACAAGCAAAGCTGTCATAATGTTCGTCAATGCCGAAGGATATACCTTTTCCGTTGAATTCTTTGAATAAATTACTATGCCTGTATTCATATCCACAAGAAGAGCATGGGGCGACATTGCAGTTATAACTTCTTCTGCCGATTCTGTATTCAGTTGTCCTGAATTATTGCTTTCCCCTTCCGGTTGTGCATAAACAACCGAGAAAGAAAACAGCAAAACAATCATAAGAGCACAAGCTAAAATCTTGTTCTTCATTGCAATTACTTATCCTTTTTCAAACTCTTTACAGCCTCAATAAATGCTGCATCACTTCTTATATCATTGCCTATAACTGTATTTTCGACAATAATATCCGGCGTTATAGCCTCGTTAATCCACTTACCGTCAGGGGTGTAGTTTTTGCACGTTGTTAATTTCAAAGCACCCTCCGATTGGTCATAGGGATTCAGGTACATAACGCTTTGAGATACACCTTTTCCGTATGTCTTTTCTCCGACAATGATTGCCCTGCCGTTTGCCTGCAGGGAACCTGCAACAATTTCCGACGCACTTGCTGATGAACCGTTTACAAGCACAGCAAGCGGCAGTTCGCAACTACCGTTTGTTGCAAAATATTCTCTCTTTTCCCCGCTTTTGTCCACAGTGTACATAATCAGATCACCGTCAATGAAAAGATTACACATATTTATAGAACTTCCAAATTCTCCACCGGGATTGTTTCTTAAATCAATAACTATTCCCTCTACATCGCTATCAAGGTTTTTAATAATATTTTTAAAGACTTCGTAAGACTCAATACTGAAACCGCTGTATCTGATATAACATATATTATCAATTACTTCGTGCGATACTTTATACATATCAATTTGTTCGCGTTTGAGTTCTACTGTGAGTTCTTCTCCACCTCTTATCAAAGTAATTTTCATAACCTTATTCAGCGGATCTTCAATATTTGTGCCTTTCATATACAAGACGGCCTCTGCAAGCTGTGTTGAATCATATTCTGTTCCGTCAACAGCTTTTATCAAATCACCGTTTATTATCCCTGCTTTATCAGCAGGTGAATCTTCAAACGCGGAAATTACTTCAATATAGCCTTTTTCCATGTTAGCGAATACTTCAACACCGATTCCTATATAATATCCTTCTATCATCTGAAAGGTTTCTTTAGCGGTTTCTTCGTTATAATAAACTGCGTAGTTATCTCCCAAGCTTTCAATCAGCCCGTTAATCGCACCTTCTTCACATTCTTCAAAGCTGTATTCTCCAACGTAAGAATTTTCTATAACAGACATTACTTTTTCCAATTTTTCAAAAGGATAATCGTACTGCGATACATACATATAACCTACAAAAGCACATACAGACAATGTTATCAAAAAAGTTATTATAACCGCTAATAAAATCTTTTTACTTTCTTTCACAGATAAACCTTCCTGTCAAAAAACTTCGTTTTAGTTGCTTACATATTTCAAAGGATCGGTTGTTGTGCCATTAATTCTGACTTCAAAATGAAGATGAGGTCCTGTAGAAACACCTGTTGAACCTACTTTAGCGATCAACTGCCCTTTTGAAACTTTTTCACCAACAGATACATTAATACTACTGCAGTGTGCATATAGAGTGGTTATTCCGCTACCATGATTTATAACAACACACTTACCGTAACCACCGTTAGTCGCTGCCAATGTTACAACACCGTCTGCTGCAGCCCTGATTTCAAGTCCGTAGCCTGCACCGATATCAATTCCTGAATGGAACTTCGGAGTTTTGTAAACAGGATGATTCCTCATCCCGTAATAACTTGTTATACGGTGGCTTGCCGGCACAGGCCACGCAAACTTTCCACCCGTATACTTTACAGGGTTTGCTCCACTCTGGAAAGAGGATCTATTCTGGTCAATGAGCTTTTGCTCTTCTCTTTCTGCAGCTTCATGAATTACTTTATACCTTTCAACATCTGCCCATGTTTCATCAAGTAATTTCTGTTTTTCTGCAAGTATAACATCAAGAGAACCTCTTTTGTCTTCAAGAGAAGCCCTATAGTCTTCCTGCCTTACCAGGATGTCTTCAAGTTCTTTCTTTGCATTTTCAATACTCGTTTTTGTCTCATTAAGTTTATTGAGAATACTTCTGTCATATTCCATCAATTGAGAAATCATCTCAACTTTTGAGAGAAAATCGCTGAAATTTTTTGCACCAAACAGAATTTCAAGATACTTCAGATCACTGTTTTCATACATTACTCTTGCTCTGGATAAAAACAGTCCTTTATACAGCTCATAATCTTCCTCAGCCTTAACAAGTTCCTCTTGTTTAAGAATAATATCGTTCTCAGTCTGGGTTATTTGACTTTCGATCTGTTCAATTTCCGCTTCAGTATCACTTATCTGTTTATCAACAGCATTAAATTCGTCAAGAATGGCTTTATGTTTTGCTTCTGCGTTCTCCAGATCTTTCTTTGTATCTTCGGTTTTTTGTTTTGCATCATCCAATTGCTGCTGTGATACTGCAAGAACCGGAACTACCAGCGATGCTACAAGCGCTACTGCAACCATCAGCGCGCACACCATAGCAAAAATACGCCTCATTCTTTCAGCTTTGTTTACTTTTTTCATTGGAGATTACTCCTTTCTCAAAGCAAGATAACTTTATTTATTATACTTTCAAATGTTTCTTGATTGACCAAGCGCTTCCCAAAGCTCCCATAAATACACCAAAAGCAAGCATACTGATACCAAGCGGCAAAATACACTGTTCCAAAGGAACAAAATCAAACAAGTTGATCAGATCCGCGATTGCTCCGATAGCAGAATTATATCCAAATACAATCACAAGGAATGATGCTATAAATCCAAGCAATCCTATCATAATACCTTCTATGACAAATGGTGTTCTTATAAAATGGTCTGTTGCCCCAACAAATTTCATAATATGTATTTCTTTTTCGCGGGCAAACACACTGAGTTTTATAGTGTTCTGAATTATGAATACAGCTATCATAAGAAGAACTATCATAGCCGCTATACTTCCTTTTTTCACCGCTGATGTAAATCCGATAACTTTATTCACTATATCACGGTGGTTTTCAACCTCGGCAATGCCCGTAATCTTTTCCAGTTCCTTTATCGTTGCATCGGTTTTCCTTATATCCGTAAGGGTTATTTTTACAGAACTTCTGAGGAAGTTTTCTGCTTCAAGGCCCTCCAATGCACCGGCATCATCACCAAGTTCATTCTTGAAATTCTCAAATGCCTGCTCTTTAGTTTCAAAATGTGCGTCTGTAACATTATCAAGAGTTAAAATCGTATTGTAAATACTTTGCTGCGTCTGTTCATCAGCTTCAATATCAATACGGGCAATCAGTTCACACTGCTCTTCAATCTGTGTTGTAATGCTGTTCATATTTATTGTGAAAAGCATAAAAACGCCAAAAAGGAAAAGGCAACAGGTAACTGTTATAAAGGATGCTACTGTCATAATACCGTTTCTTACAAAAGAGCTTGCAGCACTTTTTAAATAATACTTAAACGCCAAGATTGTACACCCCCTCTTCCTCGTCACGCACTATAACTCCGTTTTCTAACTGTATAACACGCTTTCTCATATCATTTACTATTTTTTCAGAATGAGTAACCATAACAATAGTGGTTCCCATTTTATTTATCTCGTTAAAAAGGTTCATTACTTCAGTAGAGGTTTCAACATCAAGGTTGCCTGTAGGCTCGTCTGCGATGATAAGGGAAGGACTGTTAACCAGTGCTCTTGCAATACTAACACGCTGTTGCTCACCGCCGGAAATTTCATTGGGGTAATTATTTGCTCTGTCCGCCAATCCTACAAGTTCAAGTATTTTAGGAACTTTTCTTGCAATTTCTTTCTTCTTTTTACCGATTATTTCCATTGCAAATGCAACATTTTCATAAACAGTTTTATTTGGAAGAAGTCTGAAATCCTGGAAAACTACGCCCTGTGCGCGTCTAAGGTAAGGTATTTTAGATCTTTTTAATGAATTGACATAAATGCCGTCTACGATAACTTCTCCGCTTGTAGGCTTTATTTCTCCTGTGAGAAGTTTTATGGCAGAACTTTTTCCTGCACCTGTCTTACCCACTAAAAACACAAATTCTCCGTCTTCGATTTTGAAAGAGACATTGTCAAGGCCTATTATATCTTTGTCGTAGACTACCGTAACTCCTTTAAACTTTATCATACGCTCACCCCATCATCATATACGCATAGGTTTTGAAACCAAATATTTCTTTACCATCAAAGCAACCTTGAATACAATAGCATGATCAAACAATCTCAGATCCAGACCTGTTATTTTTTTCACTTTGTCAAGTCTGTAAACAAGAGTATTTCTGTGAACATACAACTGTCGCGAGGTTTCTGAAACATTCAGATTGTTTTCAAAAAACTTCTGTATTGTGTATAATGTTTCCTGATCCAAAGAATCAATGGAGTCTTTCTTAAACACTTCAGAAAGGAACAATTCACAAAGAGTTGTAGGTAATTGATAAATCAAACGTGCTATACCCAAATTTTCGTAATTCATTATATATTTATCGCTGTCAAAAACTTTCCCTACTTCAAGAGCGATACGAGCTTCCTTATAGCTTTTTGCAATATCTTTTATGTTAGAGGCAACAGTTCCGATGCCGAGATGGATATTCACCATGGCTTCCGAGGTAACGGTATTAACAATCTGGCTTGCCACACTTTCCAACTCTTCCGGAGAAATACCAAGTTTGACTTCTTTTACAATCGCAATCATGTTGTTGTCCAGATCGATAACGAAATCTTTTCCGTTACCGGGAACAATTCCGCTGATAATATCGAAAACGTCAACTCCGCGAATATCATCATACTGCAGCGCAAAAACGGCTCTGTCTACATCAAGAGAAAGGTGCAGTTCTTTACTTCTCATAAAGATGTCTCCCGGAAGAATGCTGTCTGCCAACATATTTTTTATAAAATTCGCCTTGTCATACTTATCATTATGAATTTGACGCATTCCGCCAACATATGTTGCAAGCATTTCCATATGCGATGTATCAAAGTCATTATCCCCGTTTTTAACGAAAATTATATAGTCAATTTTTCCGCGCAAATGCACAATTTTGAATGTGTATCCATACATTTTCAAAATCTTTTCATCAGTCACGGAACATGCATCGAATATAGAATTCAAATTAGCTTCGATGTCATCAGTTTTATTTGAAGATAAAACAGTTCCGTTTCCTTCAATAACACCAACATCAAATCCAAGAATTTTACTGCTTTGTGTAAGAATGCTGTTAAGATACTTATTTATCAAGTAAATTACCTCCTATGTACTATGACATAACTATACATATATATAATAACACTTTCTTATTGATATTTCAACAGTTTTTTGCTATTCTTTACAAATTTGTTACAAAAATTCTGTTCTTACTTAAATCGAAACAGAATGACGTTCTTGTGCATAAAATAATAATTGAAAAACATCCTGAAAGGAGTAATGATATGCTTGCTTCCGTCGCTTCTTCCACTTCTGCAAACAGAATCAAACGAAAGCTTTATGAATCCGGAATAAACTCTTCCGTAATACAGACTCCGCATATGCTGACAAAGGAAGGCTGCGGTTACTGTCTTCGTTTTGATGACAGCTTTAAAACAACAGTTGAACAGGTTGCCTTGGAATTCGGAATAAAGATTCGTGCATTTTACCAAGAATCATATAACGAAAACAAAAAAGTTTATCATAAAATTTAAGAGGTGTAGTATGATTTATCTTGACAATGCCGCTACCACTTTTCCAAAACCGCAGTGTGTTATTGATGCAGTTACGGAATTTATGCAAAAATATGGTGGAAACCCCGGGCGCGGTGGACATTATCTTTCCGACATTGCCGCAGAAAAAGTATTAGAATGCCGTGAAGAATTTGCCTCCCTTATAGGTACGGGAAATCCGGAAAGAATCATATTTACAAAAAACACAACAGAGGCAATAAATCTGGCGATAAAGGGAACGCTGAAAAAAGGTGATGAAATAATAATTTCCTCTATGGAACACAACAGTGTTTTACGCAGTTGTGTGAACCTTGAAGGAAAAGGCATAACCGTTAAAATTGCGCGGGCTGACCATAAGGGTTTTGTGAGCGCAGATACTGTGTCAAGCCTTATAACTTCACACACGAAAATGATTTGTATAATTCATGCATCAAACGTAGTAGGAACGGTCAACCCTGTTAGAGAAATATATAAAATTGCGCAAATGAAAGGCATTATAATGCTTGTGGACGCCGCACAAAGCGGAGGAATACTTGAAATTGACACTTCCTGCGGTGATATGATTGCATTTGCGGGACACAAGGCATTATACGGCCCCTTCGGAACCGGGGCTCTTTATATTAAACCCGGTGTTTTTCCTGATACTTTAATAGAAGGAGGAACAGGAAGTCTGTCCGAAAGTGCATTGATGCCTAATATTTTTCCCGACAAGTATGAAGCAGGCACACTTAATGCTTGCGGAATTGCAGGATTGTGCGAAGGAATTAAATTCATCAAACGAGAAGGTGCCTATGAAAAAGAATTAGCCATGGCAAGGTTTCTGAGAGAAGAAATTTCTGCTGTAAAAGGAGTTAAAATTCTTGGAGATCCCGAAATCGGGGTTGTCGGAATTCACACAAAAGCTCACGATTGTGTAGATATTTGCACCAGATTAAACAGCGAATACCATATTGCCTCCCGAGCAGGACTGCATTGTTCACCTATGGCACATAGGACGTTGGGAACAGTTACAAGTGGTTTACTACGGTTTTCTACCGGTTTTTTTAATACTAAAGAAGAAGTTTCAGAAGCGGCTAAAGCATTAGAAGCCGTGACAAAACATTAAAATTGTGTTACAAAAGAAAAAAGTTCTTTTTTTACCGGCCAAAATATTGTATAATTATAATATATATTACAATAAAGGTGGTTGAGGTTATTGTTTGAAACTTCTTTAAGCAATTTACCTGTTTTCTTGCGCACATTGAGTATTACAGACTTACTTGATGTGGTAATAGTTGCATACCTCTTTTATATGCTTTCTAAATTTGTGCGAGAAACAAGAGCCGGTACTTTGATAAAAGGTATCATACTTCTGCTTATTTTCACATGGATAAGCAATCTTTTACAACTTAACACTATCAATTACTTATTGCGTAATCTTATGCAATTTGCCTTCATTGCTTTTATTGTTATATTCCAACCTGAGCTTAGAAGGGCGCTTGAGAAAGTGGGAAGAACCAACTTCTCTTCCCTGTTCACACAAGAAGAAAACAACTCCGCAGAACTTGTTGCAAACGAAATTGCCTCTGCAGCAGTTGCTCTTTCAAGCAAACGCATCGGAGCGCTCATCGTTTTGGAGAGAAAAACAAAGATTGGCGATATTGTACGTACCGGGTGTGAATTAAACTCGGATATATCCAGCGAATTACTTATAAATATTTTTATTCCCAATACACCGCTTCATGACGGAGCAGTAATAGTAAGGGATAATAAAATCGTCGCAGCAAGATGTATTCTTCCACTTACTCAAAACGAAACGCTAAGCCGTGAATTTGGAACACGCCACCGTGCAGCACTCGGATTGTCTGAAAGTTCCGACGCAGCTATTATCGTTGTAAGTGAAGAAACAGGAAAAATCAGTTTCACTTTAAACGGTGATATGAGCCGAAACTATACAGAAGATACATTAAAAAAAGTAATTACAAAAGTTCTGTCATCTGACTCTTCTGACAATTCTGATAATATATTCAGTAAATGGAAGGAGATGTTAAAATGGAAAAAATAAAACGCGAAAAGCTCATAATGAAAATCATTTGTACGTCTTTGGCGGTCATACTTTGGTTTTACGTTTCCTATTTTGAAAATCCGACTATGACAAAAACGGTTGATGACGTTCCCGTTACCATCACCGATGAACAATTAGACCGATTGGAAAAAAAGGGGCTGTCCATCCAATACATTTCAAAGGACAGTGTTGATGTAAAAGTAACTGCACGAAGACTTACTCTCGCCACACAGACGAGGAGATCCCTATCAGCATATGTTAATATTTCTTCCATAAGTAAAAGCGGAACATACTACTTGCCTGCCAATGTAGTATCGGATGACGGAGCGGATGCAACATACTACGTTAAAGCAAAAGATATTAAAGTTGTTGTAGAGCCTATTCTTACCGGTTCGTTCAACGTAGAAGCGGATTTAGATAATCAGTATATAGCTTATAACGGCTATAGGCTAAGTTCTGACACAGTTAAAGTTTCTGCACCGAAAAGTATTTTCGATGAGATTTACTCCATAAAAACAGAGCATCTAATTCTTGATGACCGTATTGAAATTAAAGAAAGAGATTTGGTTTTATACGATAAGGATGGAAATGTTTTAGATAGTGAGAAGGTAAGTTTTACGCCTTCAAACATAGACATTATGTTTTCTTATCTTGATGAAAAAACCGTTCCAGTTATAATTCCAATGGACTCCGGAAAAGAAATAACTCTCCCTGAAAAATACGATATTGATATTTACGGTGATGCCGAAACCATTGATGCTATATCATATATCAAAACGGAAAACCTGGATTTAACACAATATGATGAAAATTCCACAGTTAAATTAAGACTATATCTTCCTTATGGAATCAAAGTTAATGAAGACAGCAAGCAGGTTGAAATTAAAATTGATTCAAGCTTCTTTGAATAAGATTTATACAGATTAAAAGGGTGTGGCAAAACGAAATCGTTTTGCCACACCCTTTTTTCTTACACAAAAAGTCCGGGTGGAAATCCACCCGGACTTTTTGGTTATTATTTTTCAAATGTTGTCCAATCTCTGTTTTCTGTAAGTTCTGTCCACTGTTCGTAAGACTTATCCTTCATAACATACTTATGACTGTTTGTAGCTTCCTGTACAGCTATATAATACCATGCTGATGTGTTGGTATTATCTGTCCATACTGTCATACCTGTAAGAAGGTCATTTGCAGTTTCAGGATTACGCTTAAGAACTCTGTTAATGAGAGTCATAGCTTCTGCACGGGTAATTCTGTTGTCAGGTCTGAATGTGTTGTCTTCATAACCTGCAATCCAGCCGTATGCAGCAGCCTCGTTAATATAGTCTTTAGCCCAATGTCCGGCAATATCTCTGAACTCATCATCTACAGTATAATTATACTCAGAGAATCTTGCAAAGATTGTAGCAAATTCTGCTCTTGTAATATACTCATTAGGCATAAATTCTGTTTCCGTGCGTCCATTTACAATGCCGAGAGCTGCAAGAGTAGAAACTGCAGTGTTATACCAGTCACCGTCGTTTACATCAGTAAATACATTTGCTGTTGTAAGGTTTGCATTTCTCACATCATCCTTAAGAAGTCTGAAGAGAATTGTAACTGTTTCAGCACGGGTTATATTTGCCTGCGGACGAACACTACCGTCGGGATAACCTACAACGTATGCAAAGTGGTCTTCGCCGTTAAGCTGCTCGGGAACATCAACCTTACTTACTACCTGGCTTCCGTCCTTCTTCCAGCCTGCATATACAGTCTTGGTTGCATCCATTACAACCGTTTCAATCTTGTTTGTAAGTTCAGGATCGCTGTACCAACCTGTGAAGATGTAGCCTTCTCTTACAGGAACTACAGTAAGCTGAACCGTTGTGCCTCTTGTATGAGATGTGCTGCTGATAGGCTCGCCACCGTTTGTTTCATATCTGAGGAATACCTTAGCGCTTCCACCGCCACCGGAGGATTCTCTCGGATTTACAACAGTGACAGGATAGGATTCAATGAAGGTAGAATCATCTGCCTGATAATCGGCACGGTACATTGTAATAAACGCCTTGTATTCATCAGGCTGAGAAGGATCTCTGTCAACTGTTATTTTACCGTTTTCATCACATGAAATAAAGTTACTTTCAGCATAAGTTCCGGGATGTGCAGGATCTTCAGCGAAAAATCTGAGGAAGAATTTACCGGTTCTGAAATTCATTTTTCCGTCAGTTATACCAAAATCCGAAACATTTTCGTTTTTAAACGCTACATTTGAACCATTTCTGATTTCTCTTTCTCTTACTTCAGGATTTACAGCATTTACAGTAGTAAGTTTACGAGACGGGGAAATTTCCATCTGAACAAATTCACTAAGGAACAAGTTGATCCAAATATTAGAAACTGTGTAATCATCGTCATCCACAGCGCTAATCATAAGTTCAAGTAAACCTGCCTGGTTTCCGTCGCCCATAAGCATTTTTACCTGTGCTTTAAGGTTGTCGGATGCATTAGCATCATGCTCATAAGCACTTGTTACAAGCTCACCTATTACATCAAAAGATGCGTTAACAGAAGTTTCACCGTCTGCAACCAATATTTCGTTTTCAATAGCTTCCTTCAGATTACGGATTGCAGGGGCGTCTTCTATAAGATACTTCTTAACATGGTGAACGATACCGATAGTTCCACTCTGCTGATTGTTGTTTTCAACATCAGAAAGGAAGCTGTCCTTTACGATTTCCTCGGTAAGTTCAGCACCGAAAAGAACTGAGAGAGTTTTCTTTGCTCTGTCATTTGCGATAAATTCCTTGAGATAGTTTTCTCTCATATACTTGCCGGATTCTGTATATTCGGAAGTATTGTCTGCAGTACCGTCCTGAGCAAACATAATCTTAAGAATTGCAATTAAAGGCTCTGCAACAATTGCTCTTGCGCTCTGCTGAACAGCCGGGTCACCATTATAGAGATCTACATTAATGTTTTCATCATTAAAGAAAACCTTCATATCTTCTATGTAATTATCAAGCAGTCCAAATGACTCTTTAAGAGGAAGTCCGCCTACAGGATCAACAGCATCAAGTCTGGATTTGAAAGCAGAATCACTTTCTGCCTTTACCTGTGCATAGAGATACATTTTTTGAACATCAGACATATTGGCTGTCAAATGATTTATAGCATCATCAAGGTCATCGGGAATTAATGTCGCCAGATTTACGTTAAGAGACTCTATTGCATTAAACTGATTAACATGACTCTCCTGGTCGAAAATATCAGCCTCTTTATCTTCGTTTAACTCATCGAGAATTTTCTCAGCAAGTATAAAAGGCTTATTTCCTTCATAAACAATGTCAGCTGCGTCTTCAATATCAATCGGAGCCGCAAATGCTGTTGCAATTGACGCCAAAACAAGCACCAGCGACAATACAACACTGAAAATTCTTTTTTTCATTTTCATACCATCCTTTCAGGTAAATATATTATTTCAAAATATACCTAATATTAGGATACCACACAGCAACATTATTTTCAAGAAAAATTTTACTATTTTCGCATAAAAAAAGCATACCAAGAGGTATGCTTTTTTTATTAGTCAAGAGTTTTCATAATACCTTGATAAATTGACTCTGCAATTGTCTCCTGTCCATCTGAGCTTAAAAGATAATTACGGTCATTTGCATTGCTTATAAATGCAGTTTCAACAAGAACTGCAGGACTTACAGTTGTCCTTATTACATAAAGGTGAGAACCATTCTGCAAATTTTTTGGCGAAAGCCCTGTTCTGTCAACTAATTCATCGTAAATATTTTCTGCAAGCTCAGTTCCTGTTTCCGATGCAGGATGATAATAAACCTGTGTGCCGTTTATAGAAGAATTCTCTATGGAATTACAATGAATACTTACGAATAAATCACATTCAATTTCGTTTGCAAGTTCGCTTCTCTCCTGAAGTTTTACATATGAATCATCATCACGGGTGTAAACTACTTCTATTCCGCTTGCTTCAAGTTTTTTTCCGACAAGAAGTGCAATTTTCAGATTGATTTTACTTTCTTCTGCTACAATTTTACCGTTACTGTTTTTACCGAGAGCTCCGGGGTCTGATCCGCCGTGACCTGCATCAATCACAATCACTCTGTCTCCCTCGGGTCTGAAAATCGGTTTATCTTCCACAACGGGACTGTCGCTTTTGAAGAAGCCTTTTTCAGCAGTATACGCAAGTTTTTTGCTACCGTCTACTGTAACACTGCAACCGCTTGCCGAATTTGCAATAATGATTTCATATATGTTTGAATCGTGTATCTTTATAGTCTGGTTTTCCAGTTTAAGATTTGAAAATGTAACACTATATCCGTTGTTGACGGATTTACCGTTGCCGGCATATGTTTTATCAAAATAAACTCTTCCTGAGAATGCATCATACATTATCTGCTCGTTTGCAGAACATTCTGCACGAACGAGTATACCCTCAGCATCCGACATAACCATAACCTGAGTATTGTCTGAGATGTCAAGCACAACCCTTGCTACAGTTTCGTGGTTTGAATATCTCACGGTATCAACACAGTTACCGTTTACTGTCACACTTCCTCCAACACTGTCAAAAGAAGCTCCTTTAAAATCAAGAACAACCCTATCAGGATTTGCGTAACGAGTTATTTTGGGAGACATACCGGTCTTTGCAGGAATGTAGATATAGTCATAATCAGCATCTGTCTTTGCATGAATTTTTCCAAAAACACCATCTTTTTCAGGGATTTCAACTTCGTCATCGTATACTATATCCCCTATTATTTCATCGTCTTCACCGGTATTCGGTCTGCTGATTAAAACAGTTCTTGTAACATCATCCCAATCAACTTTGTAACCAAGTTTTTCCGCTACAAACCTTACCGGAACCATAGATTTAAGTTCTGCAGGAGTTTTTCCTATGAGCATTGGTAACGGCTGCTCAGCTGCAATAGGAACAACTTGTCCGTTAATAGTGGTATTCCTGTCTCCGATTTTTACAAATACGGAAACTCCGTTATCTGCAACTTCAACCTGACAAGTGTCGTCGTGCCAAATTACTTTACTCCCCAACGCCTCAAAAACTTCACGCACAGGAACCATGGTGTAATTGTTGATTATAACAGGGTACATTGGAAGATTTTCCAGGGTTTCTCCGTCAACTTTCAATCCGATGACACCGGCATCGTAAGTATGATATTCATCATTATAATAAATCTGCTCTGCGCTTACATTCATAAAAGAAAATATCATTATGATCACAAACGCAGTTATGAAAAGAAATTTCTTCACAATTACACCCCTTTCAAAGCAACATTCGACATTATAAGTCAAAATCCTGCCTGATTTTATCATTTGTAACAAAATTGTAACAATTGGTATTTATTCCCAACTAATTTGCTTGTTTCCGCTATCCGGCAAAGCAATTCCGTAATGCTCATAAACCTGTTTTGTAACACATCTTCCCCTTGGCGTACGGTTTATAAAACCAAGCTGAAGAAGGTACGGCTCATAAACATCCTCAATTGCTGATGAATCCTCACCGATTGTTGCGGCAAGGGTATCAAGTCCGACAGGACCACCGCCAAAATTGTATATAATGGAAGTAAGCATCTTTTTATCGGTTGCATCAAGACCAAGGTTGTCGATTTCAAGCATTTTAAGAGCCTTATCGGCAACTTCTTTTGTAATCTGTCCGTCTGCACAAACCTGTGCAAAGTCACGAACTCTTCTTAAAAGTCTGTTGGCAATTCTGGGAGTTCCTCTTGAACGGGACGCAATCTCCGCTGCCCCCTCCGGAGCAATGTCAACATTCATTATCTGTGCACTTCTTGTAACGATTGTTGTCAGATCTTCCTTTGTATAAAGCTCAAGTCTTGAAATAACACCGAACCTGTCACGAAGCGGTGCTGAGAGAAGTCCTGCACGGGTTGTTGCGCCAACCAATGTAAATGGCGGCAAACTAAGTCTTACCGACTGAGCGCTGGGTCCCTTTCCTATTATTATATCGAGAGAAAAATCTTCCATTGCAGGATAGAGAATTTCCTCCACGGCACGGGACAGTCGATGAATTTCATCAATAAACAATACATCCTGAGGCCCAAGGTTTGTAAGTATAGCCGCAAGATCCATTGGTTTTTCAATTGCAGGACCGCTTGTGACACGGATATTCACACCCATTTCATTAGCAATTATGGATGCAAGAGTGGTTTTACCAAGTCCCGGAGGCCCGTATAAAAGGCAATGGTCGAGGGCTTCGTGACGCTGAAGAGCCGCATCAATATAAATTTTCAGGCTGTCTTTTACCTTATCCTGACCGATGTATTCTTCCATGGTCTTAGGTCTTATGGAATACTCGGCATCGCTGTCACCGTCAAGTTGTCTGCTTGAGATTATTCTTTCATCAAATTCCATTTGACATTCTCCTTAAAGCCTCTTTAATAATATCTTCTGTACTCATACCGTCACCGCTGATCTGCATAACGGTTTTCTGTGCCTCCGATGGAGATGCGCCAAGCGCAATAAGAGCATTAACTGCACCGGTGTCTGCACGAACAGAAGAAACTGCAATATTACTTGCTGTTGACGGAGCCGACACGGCATCCTGAGTATCAATTTTTCCTTTAAGTTCGAGTATAATCCTCTGTGCTGCCTTCGGTCCTACACCTGGAGCACGTGTTATTGACTTAACGTCTTCTGCAATAATTGCATATGCAAGATCCTGTACACTAAGCGTACCCAGTACGGCAACAGCCGCCTTGGGACCAATACCCGATATTGCAATAAGTTTATTGAAATATTCAATCTGTTCATTCGTAAGGAAGCCAAAAAGTCCTACTGCATTTTCGCTTATATGAAAATGTGTAAAGACCTTTACATTGTCACCTATTCCGCCCATTTTTGCAATGTCGCTTACTGGCATACTTACGTTGTAGCCTACGCCACCCACATCAATAATTACACCGCTTTCATTTTTTGCGGCTATTACACCGTTCAAAAAGGATATCACAATACCAATCCTCCAAACTGTTTAATTGAATTAAACCTCATGCTGTTACCATGGCATACTGCAATTGCCAAAGCATCGGCAACGTCGTCGGGTTTTGGCACTTCAGTAAGTCCAAGCATTGATTTCATCATTTGCTGAATCTGGGTTTTGCTTGCCCGACCGTAACCGGTAAGCGCCTGCTTAACTTGCAAAGGAGTATATTCATACACGGGAATATGATTCTGCACAGCGGCAAGAATTATTACCCCTCTCGCCTGACCTACGGTGAGCGCAGTCTTTGCGTTGTTGTTAAAGAAAAGTTCTTCAATACTCATTGCGTCGGGCTTGTATTCTTTTATAATCTCGCAAACTCCGTCGTAGACTTTCTGAAGTCTGTCCTCAAGAGGAGTATGTGCCTTGGTGGTAACTGCATCGTAAGCTATGGTTTTGTAACGGTTTCCCTCTTTATCCACAACACCGTATCCTACAATCGCAATACCCGGGTCAATTCCGAGAATACGCATGGTATCACTCTGCCTTCTTTCTGAGCATTGCATCCTTAACCACCGGTACATCTGTCTTTATATAAAGAGTCATTGCTGCGTGGTTTGCAACCTCAACATCATTCATATTTTCGTCTTTTAATACTTCTACCTTTTGAGTGGTAAAGTCTTTTCCCGGCTGCATTATTTCTATTTCATCACCGAGGAAGAAGCGGTTTCTCTGTGTTACTTTTGCAAGGCCTGTTTCTTCATCATAACCGAGAACAATACCGATTATATCGCACGTTCTTATATACGAGCTTGAACCGTAGATCTGCGCGCCGGTATCGGGAATACCGAAAAAGAAACCCGTATAATAATCACGGTGACTGACCTTTTTTACTTCTTCAAGCCATACGGGGTTAAACTCATAGTTTTCGGGGTCTTCATAGTAGGCGTCAATAGCTTTTCTGTATGCAGCAATAATAGTTGCCACATAATACTCGCTCTTTACTCTACCCTCTATTTTAAGGGAGTAAACTCCGCTTCCGACAATTTCCGGAATGTGCTCAATCATACACAAATCCTTGGAATTCATAATGAATGTTCCCCGCTCATTTTCGTAAACGGGAAGATATTCGCCGGGGCGTTTTTCTTCCATAAGAGCGTAATTCCATCTGCAGGGATGCGAACACGCACCATAGTTACTGTCGCGAGCAGTCATATAGTTACTGAGAAGGCATCTTCCTGAATATGAAACACACATTGCTCCGTGGATAAACGCTTCAAGCTCGCAGTCACTACTGATATTGTCACGGATTTCACGAACTTCGGAAAGTGTCATTTCACGGGCAAGCACTACTCTTTTTGCGCCCATTTCGTGCCAGGACTGAACGGTTGCGTAGTTAGTATTATTTGCCTGAGTGCTGATATGTATTTCAAGACTGGGAGCTACTCTTCTGCAGATGTTAAAAGCTCCGAGATCGGAAATAATCACTGCATCTGCACCCATATCCGCAATTTCTTTAAAGTATGCTTCCATTTCCTTTAAATCGCGGTTATGGGGGATAATATTTGCGGTAATATAAACCTTTTTTCCCATACTATGGGCAAATTCAATACCCTCGCGCATTTCATCGGGAGTAAAGTTATCTGCCGCAGTTCTGAGGGAAAAACATTCGCCACCAATATAAACGGCATCTGCACCGTATTTAAGAGCTATTTTAAGTTTGTATAAATTGCCGGCAGGTGCCAGCAGTTCAACTTTTTGCATAGTTACTGTCCCTTCACTTTTTTACTGATAAGGCAACACCATCGCCAATAGGAATAATTGAGGTTGTCAGCTGCTTATTTGACATTATTTCCTCAAGATACATATGAAGCCTTTTCACTATTGTTATTTTCCTGCGTTCAACCTTTTCCTCGTCCTCCACCATTCCATGATAAAGGATGTTATCGGAAAGAAGCACTCCGCCGGGTTTCAAAAGTCTAAGAATATCGGGAAGGAATTCTATATACTGACCTTTAGCTGCGTCAAGAAAAATAAAATCAAAACTTCCGTCAAGCCAATGAAGTACCTCTGCTGCTTCACCTTCAACTACCTTTATTTTCTTTTCATAGCCTGATGCAAACACGTTGTCAACTGCAATATCCGCGTGTTTTTTGTACCGCTCTATTGTAACGATTGTGCTGTCATCAGGAAGATTGTCTGCCATAAGAATAGCACTGTAACCTACTGCAGTTCCAACCTCTAACACTCTTTTGGGCTTTATGAGTTTAAGCAAAGTTACTATAAGTTGCTCGGTAGACTTTTGTACGATGGGAGCATAACTTTCTTCAAGTGCTGATTTCCGTCTTAATTCTGTGAGAAATTCCCCTCTGTCGGGAATAAGCTCATCCAAAAAATTCTGTTCCATACTATTCCTCAATATTGTATCTGTTCTTTTATTTTTTCAGCGACTTCGTTTCCGCAAAGTGCTGCGGTGATTTCAAAGCCAAATTTATAGGCACTTCCCATACCGTCGGAGGTTATAAAGTTATTGCACTTTACAACCGACTGTTTTATATATTTACCACCTGTAAATGTGTCTTCAAATCCGGGATAGCAAGTAGCTTCTTTACCCGCAAGAAGCCCCATTTTTCCAAGAATTGAGGGCGCTGCACAGATTGCACATACAAGTTTATTATTATCTGCTGCATACTGTACCAGCGACTTTACTTCGTCACTTGCATCCATATTGTTAGTACCACCAAGTCCGCCGGGGAGAATAACTGCATCTATATTTTCCTTTATAGCAGAAGAAAGGGGCTTATCCGCTTTTACCATAATATTGTGTGCACCTGTTATATACTCACCCGTAACTCCGAGGGTAACAACCTCTACACCTGCGCGGCGAAGAATATCAAGAGGAGCAAGTGCCTCTACTTCTTCAAACCCATCAGCTAAAAACATATATACCATTTATATCCTCTCCTCTATATAGAATTTCTCAACAAGGAACTCGGGCTGATAGCTTTCCTTTGCACGTCTTAATCCCTCAATTCCCATATCCTCTTCACGGTTAACATATTTTAAATCTTTCCATGCGTTTTCACAGAAAAACTTGTTTATTGCCTGATAGCT
Source organism: Oscillospiraceae bacterium (assembly GCA_015068735.1). Classification (GTDB taxonomy): domain Bacteria; phylum Bacillota; class Clostridia; order UMGS1883; family UMGS1883; genus UMGS1883. The sequence continues at coordinate 5,454 of SVJW01000013.1, read as the reverse complement.
TCCACGGTAGCTGTCATCAGCAAGCTCAACCTGAATAAGAGCCATATCGTCGTTTAGCTTTTCGCCGAAAGACATTGCTACTATGTTCCCGTCAACCTTGATTGCAGCACCTTTTTGATTAAAACGGAAATAATACCTGAAATAACTTTCCATTGCGCCCATTTCAAAAGGATTTTTATTTTTTGTTTTTGCATTTACCCATTCATATGCCTTTTGTGCACATTCGTTCAAAAAGGCAGGCTCGGTAACTTCCACATATTCATAGTTGAAATTATCTAAAAAGTAATTCAGGTGATTTCTTTTTGAATGAAGCTTCTTACCGGAAAGAGACATCATTTTCTCCGTCAAATACACATAATCAAAGCAATCCCTGTCTTCCGTAAAGGCAAAACGCTTGCCATATATTTCTTTAAGTCTTCCCGCATTTTTACGAGATACTAATCTGAAAGCTAACTTCTCCCCTTTGGAGGAAGCGTATTCCGAAAGCTCCTCTATTGCTTTTTCAAGATTTCCGCTTCCTATCGGGAAAAAGTAAGAGGGAAGTTTATTTTTTATATTAAAACGAAGGAAAAGGAATTCTCCGTTTTCTGCTATCTGTAAGTTATAGTACCTGTTCCAGATAAACATTGTTGCGAACGCACCTTCGGAAGCGTTTGTAACGTCAGAAACTCTGTATTTATTAAATTTTTCAAAATCATTTGCGTTTATATCTCTGAATTCGAGCATTTAAACACCTTCAAATTATTTATATTTTCTGCCTTTAAAAAGTACCTTTAATCCAAATTTAGGAAGTGCCAGCATTCTTACAAATCTGGAGGGTTGTTTCACCAGTCTGTAAAGCCATTCTATACCATGCTTACAGTAAAACTCAGGGGCACGCTGTACTGTTCCTGCAAATACATCAAGACAACCGCCTGCACCGATTGCAAGTTTTGCATTGAGTTTTTCACGGTTATTGTATATCCAGTTCTCCTGTTTTGGAAAACCTAAACAAACCATAAGAAAGTCAGGAGCACATTTATTTATATCGGCAATTACTTCTTCATCGTCTTTAAAATATCCGTCGTGTGTTCCTGCTATAACAAGGCCGGGATGTTTTTCAAGAAGAGTTTCTGCCGCTTTTTCCGCTACACCGGGTTTTGCGCCTAAAAGATAAACCGATTGCCCCTTTTCAGCCATAATCGGGAAAAGATTACAAACCAAGTCGTATCCCGCAACTCTTTCCTTAATAGGGTTCTTAAGAATTTTAGCTCCGTAAACAACACCGATACCGTCAGGAATTACCATATCTGCGCTGTTAATCACATCAGTAAATTCCGGATTGTTTGACGCATAAAGTATTATTTCCGAATTAGGTGTGAATATCATACTAAGCCCGTCAGTTTCAATCATTTCTGAAGCTTTAGCTACAGCCTCCTGCATAGTGTATTTATTTACATGAACTCCTAAAATATTTACAGTTTCCATAACGACACCTCAAAACACATTATATCAAGATACATTATACCACACAATTAGCGGTTACGCAATAAAATTCGGTCAGAAAACACAAAATATTGAAAAGACGGTCATATAAACCGTCTTTTCAATAAAAATCAATTTTTAAGAATCACATCTTCTATTTCTATTGCACGACTGTCAGCATCAAGCCCGATACATTTACCGCAGTTATCACACTTTTTGCCGGGAGTTAAATCGCATTCATCACATTCTCCGCAATTGTTACATATTTTATTTTCATCAAGCACACATTTTTCGTTCATTTTAAAGCTCCTTTATTTTATAAAGTTCAGGTTCAAGCGGCAGATTGTCCGCCAGAAGTTCCTGTCCATTGGCATTTTTGTATATAAGTTCAATTACCTCTTTCATTTTTTTAGCACTGCAAAATTGCGAGGGTGCATTACCCAAAACGCCGTCACAAATGCAGTCATAGTACCTGAATGCAGGTTCAAATTTTCCAAAATGCAGAGAAACATCCGGAATTTCACTTTCATCAAACCAAAAGAGTTTTCTTTTTACTTCTTCTCCGCTTTTGGATATTATTGTTGTCTCTATTTGGTCTGTTGTCAGCCTGCCGGGAACGTTTAACATCTCTTCAATGCAATGAATCAATGTATTTTTCGTATGATCTACTCCCAGGAGAAGGACATATCCATCTTCTGCAATAATATTGCCGTAACAACCGCTGGGATTTGTTGGAGTATCTGCAAATCTTTCATTTTCTATAAATTTCTCTACCCTGTTTTTTTCTCCGAAAACAACCATAGAGTGTGTAGGATGCAAACTACGCGTTCCCAAAGGGTGGCTTGCGGCAATAGAAGAAAGAATACCAAGACAGCTGTCATAATTTCTTAAATCCAGTTTCATCGAAATCCAGGTATGTGATGGTATACAAAGCAATCCATCGTTTTTTGTGAAATATTCAATAAGGAGCGAAAGAAGTGCCTCTCCTCCGCCTTCTACTGCACCGATTGCTCTTAGTGATGAATGGACAATTACAACTTTGCCGTCTTGCTTGCAAAATTTTTTAAGCTGTTCTTTTAATTCAGTTATTGAAAACATTACACATTTTCCTCTCTATACCAAACATTATAACAAAAGAGAGGTAAAATAGCAATGCAAAATTTAAGAAGTGGTTTCTCTATACGAAAACCACTTCTTAAATTTAATCGGCTTCAACCGGAACATATATGGTTTGTCCGCAATAGATATTACAATCATCAATACCGTTATTATCAGCTATTTCATATACAAACTCACGTAAATCTTTCCCGTCGGGTTTATATTCTTTTGCTATAGACCATAATGTATCACCTGGTTGTACTGTCACGGAAACTATGATATATTTTTCATTATCATTTCCGGAACTTGAAAATACAGAAGATGCCATCAGGGTAAGAACAAGTGTCAATACTAAGAAAAACACCCTTCTCTGACGACGAAGTTTCCTTATTCTCTGCAATCTTCTGAGTTTACTGCTTGTTTTCATATATTAAACCTCCAAACATTTGTTCGCTTTCTGATTATAATATAGCAGAACATTTGTTCGCTGTCAATACTTTTTTTGAAAATTTTTCAAAAAACTGATTTTATTGACATTTTTCGCATTTTTTTGTATAATCGAATTATATTTAATCTGCGAACCATTGTACAAAGGTGATTATATGAAATATTTATTAAAGGACTTTATAACTCCTGTAACAGTTTCAAGAATGGCAAACCTACATTATTTTGAATTTATAAACGAATATCATACAGTTGATGACTCCCACGATTTTTGTGAGTTACTTTATGTTGACAGGGGGTCTGTTACCGTAAATGCGGATAATTACAAAGGCGAGCTTTCTGACAATCAGGTTATCATTCACCGTCCCAATGAGATGCATTCTTTAAGTTGCAAACAAAACATTGCACCAAATGTTATTATTATAGGTTTTGAATGTCTTTGCCCTCAGTTGGAGAGTTTTTCAAAAAAACCTTTCACGCTCAGCACTGAGCAAAAGAAAATGTTGGCAGATATTATGAAAGAAGGAACCAGCGTATACACTCCCCCATTTGACTTACCAAATATTCCCGATATGATAAAGCGTGAAGAATTTCCGTTTGGTGCTGACCAGATGATTAAGTTAAAGTTGGAAGCTTTTCTTATATCTATTATAAGAGGCAATGCAGCCTCTCAGCATTCATCAAAGAACGAGGTTCATGAACAAAGCCGCATTGAAGCGATACATCAGTACATAACCGAAAACTATACAGAAAAAATATTGCTTGATAATATCTGCTTTATTTTCGGTACAAACAAAACAACCCTTTGTCAGGATTTTAAAAATGAATATAAAACAACTGTGGTAAACTATATTAATTCATTAAAAGTAAAAGAAGCAAAAGCACTTCTTCGTGAAAACAAATTATCTGTTACTGAAATATCAGAAAAACTCGGTTTTAACTCCATTCATTATTTCAGCAGATTATTCAAAAGAATGACAGGACATACTCCAAAAGAATATACAAAAAGCATCCGTTCAAAATTTGAAAGATCATAATCACACAAAAAACGGCAACCCTTATGGGTTGCCGTTTCAGCGTGTCGATAAACCTATCGACACGCTGGCAGACGAGGAAAAAGGAAGGTAAATCTGTTCAAGGCAAGCTCGTCGGCGTACGAGGGTACGGTAGAGATTGACTTGGACGGAAGCAAGCAAAAGCCCTGAAAACTGCGATTTTCAGGGCTTTAACTATCTTTTTCATTGAATGAGAAGTTGCCTTGTTACCGAATTGTCGAAAATCGCAAGCCCTTACAAAAACTTTAAAAATTCAAGTTTGCTTGCGGTTGACCGACTTTTTCGACAGTCTGAAACGGCAACCCTTATGGGTTGCCGTTTTATAGTGCTTATTAATATCAGAATTAATAACCAACCTTTTCCCAACATTCAAAGGGAGCTGCAAGTTCTTCACTGATGTAAACCTGAGTCTTCTTTGTCTGAAGCATTGAGCTGGGAAGATAAGGTGTGATAGGACCGTGTGTGCAAAGACGGCTTGTCATTCTCTGCCAAGAAGAGAATGTACCGCATGTTGCAAGTGCATGAACTTCGATTCTTTCCTTAGCACGCATTACATCGAGAGGTCCGATAGTTGCTGCACAGGGAGGAACGTTTGCGATATCACCAGACTGACCGAATGTACCGTTAAGAGAGTTCTGCATAATTGTCATAGGATGAAGCTTTACGATCTGAGCGGGCTGGTTAAGCCATTCTTCAATGTCACCGCTGCCGATGAATTCGGGAATAGGATCAACGAATGCCATATGACCTGCCCAACCGGGAGATGTAGATGCAATATCAGCACCTGTACCCTCTGTGATATCGTCAATAATCTTGGAATAATCCTTGATGTTAGCATTTGTGGGGAAATGTACATTTTCCATGGGCATACGGAGCTTTTCATCAATCTGACCATAAAGGTACTTAATCATAGAATGAGCAAAACCTGCTTCGTATGTGATAGGAGCGATATTACCGTTTTCATCAGCCCATTCATCTTCTGCTACAAGGTGAACCTTGCTACAGTCAACGCCGAAATAGTTGATGAGCTGTGCAAGAGGAATATATGTATCAGGCTCGGGGTTACCGAGAATCATTGTAAAGCTCTTGCCTGCTTCAGAAGCTGCCTTAAGGCGTTCAAAAAGTGTTGCAATAAGAACGGGATGGGGGTTCATCATAACCTTTACGTTGAACTCCGGATGCCACCAATCTTCTCTCTTTTCGAGATCCTTGCCACTGAGGCTACGAACATATTCGCAAACCTTCTTGTCCTTAAAAGGAACAAATTCATGAGGCTGGAAATCAAATTTTGTTGCGGGATCAGTAATAAAACTCATTTTAAAATCTCTCCTTTTATTATAGTGTTTTTAACATTAAACCATTGATCCACAATGATTAAGTTAGCAAGATTACC
>SVJW01000086.1 GCA_015068735.1 Oscillospiraceae bacterium | reverse complement strand
TAAGCAGGACAAACCATCCTAAAACTGACCGTAGGTCACTGTCGTTACTTTTCTTCGGTATTCCTTTGGCGATATCTGATATTTTTCTTTGAATTTACGAATAAAGTAAGAGGAATTGCAAAAACCGCAAGCAAGTGCGATTTGTTCCACTGTCATATTCTGATTCAACAACAGTTCTTTACTGTGTGATATTCTTATCTGAAAAAGATATTCAGCAGGCGTCATCCCCTCTTTCTTTGAAAATACATTGTGAATATAGTTGGGGTGCAGCCAAAGTGCATTTCCTAGATTTTTCAGCGTGACTGCCCTGCCGTAATTGTTTTCAAGATATTTCTTAACTTTTTCCACAATCAAATCAGAAGAATTTCGGGGGGCTGCCATACTGCGGCAGGCTTTCAGTTCGTTTATAACATTCCAAAAATGACAATTTTGCGCGATAATGTTATTATTCAGATTGGCTTGAATCAGATTTTTTATAAACTCGCGGATTTTTTCATAATCTGCATTGGCAATATATGTGGGCAGGCTGTCAAGTTCAGAATTTTTGCAAATTCCGTCACCGATTCTAAAGTGTATTACATACACATCATAAAAACGAAAGCTGTAAACAAAATCCCCCGGTTTATACAAACGGATATCATTCCCTAAAATGGGATATTTTTTACCATTGACAACAAAATAACCTCCGGGTTGCTCGAATAATATTAATTCATATTCGTTAACATATCTTGATATTGTAAGATTGTTTTTGTCAAAACATTGCAGGGACTTTTTGGGAATAAACAGCGCTTTTGTGATAATCGGGATTATATCATTTGTTCTGACTTCTTTAACTGTCATAAAAGCAACTCCTTAAGATTTTATTATTTTTTGTTAAGATTATGCCTTGTTTTATTATGATTATATTATATAATATAAAATAGAAAAAAGCAAGAGGAGACTTGAAATGTGTTTATCATCTCATGCAAAAAAATGTCTTAAAATCGGGCTCCCGTGCCTTGGGGAACAAAGTCTTTTAATACTTTCCACAACCATATCTGCGATTCTGATCGGCCATTTAGGGAAAAACGAATTAATCGTTTCCAATATGACAACAACGGTTTTAAACTGGATGCAGTCAATATTTACCGGTTTTTCACTGGCATTGACTGTGATTATATCACGGCATTATAACGCAAAAGAAAACGTAACAAAGTTTTATACTGCCGGACTTTATCTGATAGTTGGTTTTGCCATTTTAATTGCTATGCTTTCGATTATTTTCTCAAAACTGCTTATAAGGTTGTTTTACGGTAATGCCCTGGGAAATGTTGCAGGTACATACTTTGTTCTGAATATGCTGGGGCTTCCGCTTACTGCCCTAATACAGACTGTGAGTGCCGCTGCAAGAGGTACGGGAGATAGCGTCAGCGGATTTATCTCGACCGTAGTTTTAAACATTATAAATATCCTTTTAATTTATTGCTTTTGCTATTGCAGAGAAGCCGGGGGAAGCGTTTATTATCTGACAATGGCAGGAATTTCGGCAGTAGCTTCCCGCATAGTGGCGGCGGTTGTTATTCTATTTCGGACAAGAAAAAATCCCGTAGCATCAAAGATTCAATGTAAATTGCCCGATTCTGAAAGTATAAAAAAATTAATTGTTTTCGGACTGCCGATTGCATTTGAAAATTTTATTTTCAGAAGTGCACTTATACTGCAGCAACAGATTATGATTCCCCTTGGAGAAACTATTCAGGGCGGCTACCAGATATGCACCCGTGTAATTGATTTTGTAACGGCTTTTACTGCCGCTTTCCAGATGACATCCGTTATTATCATATCTGCCGAGCTTGGCAAAAAAGCTTTTGATAATGTGGATGTTTACCAAAAACTTTTATGCAGGAGTACATACCTGTTTTTCTCCCTTTATGGGATTTTCATTTACTTTTTCTCGCCGTTTTTGGTGCAATTATTCACAAAAAGCGGAACGGAATTGTTTGAAAGCGGTCTTTTGATTACAAGAAGTTTATCTCCCATAGTGCCATTTCTTGGAATTTACAATACCTATTCGGGAATTTTGCGTGGCGGCGGCGATAACAAGTTTATAACCTATGTAAACAATTCTTCCACTTTATTCGGAAGGGTGTTTCTCACCTACATCCTTGTTTTGACGGGAGTAAGCGGATATCTTGCTTTGCCTTTGGGATTTGCGGTGGATTTTGTTATGAAAAGTATCTTATGTGGTGTTCGTCTTAAAAAGCTGAAATGGATGACAATTGAGGTTTAAAAAACACAGAAAGGATTAGTTTTGCTATGAACTACAACGAATTAAACACAATTTTTTTAGGTGCTGATTTATGTCTTGAAAAAAATATAACAGCAGACAGAATGAGGCAGCTTGTAAACAAAATGTACAACTGCGGGCTTCGCCTAGTTCGATTATACCCCTATTGGGCACACATTGAGGAGGTCGAGGGTAAATATCGTCTTGAGGCATACGATGCTTGTTTTAAAGAAGCCGAAAAACTCGGAATGAAGGTATTTTTCACCTTTAAACCGAACTCTCCACCGTGGTGGATGAAGTTAACATCCAGCTATAATCTGGACGATTATCAGTTCCTTGAAGAGCCGGAGTATATGGAAAAATTCTTAAAATATGTACGCCATGTGGTAAACCGTTACAAGGACGAAAAATCCCTGATTGCATGGTGCGTCTGGAACGAGCCGAGAATCAAACCGCCCGAAACTTTAGGAAAGTTCGCCCTGGAGGAATACAGAAAATTTTTATCTTCTCAGTACGACGGGGATATTTCAAAGCTTAATCAGCTGTATTTTATGCAGTACACTTCTTTTGATGAGATAATGCCTCTGAAGCAGTTCTATCGCTCCGATATGCCCGAAAAGACAGATTTTCTCCGTTTTTGCACAGATACACTTGCAAGAATTATCGGAAAAATATCTGATGAAATCAAAAAGCTAGACCCTGTTCACCCGACTCATATGAACACTCACTCTGCAGAAGCACAGCATTTATTATTATCCCACAACATCTGGAAGCAAACAAAAGCCGTGGATTTCCCCGGACTCAGCGTTTATCCCAAGTTTACGTCTGACTGGCCGGGAAGTGCATTCGTCAACGCATTTTATATGACCTTTATGCGAAGTGCTTCCAAGGGCATATACTGGATTACCGAACTTCAGGGCGGGCCGGCAATCTACACATACACGGTAAACGGAATTTCATCTCCCGACCCATCTGATTTGAAGCTGGCTTTATGGGATTACTTTGGCGGCGGTGCGAAGGCGTGCGTATTCTGGAGCTTTACCCCTACCATCCGTGGGGAATGGGCACTTCTGGGACTTAATGACAGCGAAACAGAACGTATGACTGCCGTTAATGAGGTCTTCCAATGTATCGAGAAAAACCGTGCTTTACTTGAATCCACAACGCCTGAAGAGCCGGACGTTTATATTTTAGTCAGCGAAGCAAGTCTGATTCACGACACCATTCTTGATAAAGGTGTGGAGTATATTAACTCCCTAACCCATGCCCATGCACAAATCGGTGCACATAATCTGTTTTTAAAGATGGGCTATGTTTCTAAATTTGTGGATGAGGAACTGTTTATGGAAGAAGGCGTGCCCGAAAACGCCATTATTATTGCGCCAAGCTGTACGGCATTACAGCATAAAACGGTGGCGGCGATAGAGAAATTTGTTGAAAACGGCGGAACATTAATTTCCGATTCGCTTTTCGCATGGAAAGAAGAGCATTGTCTGATAAGCAGCGAAAACATAAAGCTTACAAATCGTATTTTCGGTGCCGAGTGGATTGATATTCACAACATCGGAAAAGACGCCGAAATCGTATTTTCCGATGAGGAAAAAAAGTATCCTCCCCTGTTTACAAAATCTGTCTATAAAAACGAAACCGATGTAATTTGTTATTACAGGACCGGAGAACCCGCGGTTTTATGTAATAAATACGGCAAAGGTAAGGCAGTCAGATTTACGACGGAAATTTTCAGAAGCAGTTTATGCCACGATATGGGCGGTGCCATGGAGTGTCTGAAAGATTATCTTCCAAAGAACCGTCAGAACAAAATATGGCTTTCAAACAGTGAAGATAAATTTTATATGCACATTCTCCATTCCGAAGAAGCCAAAATTCTGGTTATTGTTAATTATTCGGAAGAACCAAAACAGGCTGTACTTTGCGGTTGTGATAAAGAAAAACTCTTTGACCTTGAAACTCACGAAACAGTTAAATGCAATGAAATTACAGTTTCACCCCGAAACGTCCGCCTGCTGATGGTGTAATCGAATTATAAATATAATCTCAAATAGCAAAAATGCTCACCTATAAAATATAGATGAGCATTTCCCTTATTTTATTTCCTCTGCTTCAGCTAACATATTCTCGATGAATATCCCGTATCCTCTTGTTGGATCATTCACAAGAACGTGAGTAACAGCACCAATCAACTTTTCGTTCTGAATTATGGGCGACCCCGACAGGCGTGATGTCAATATGGGACAATATTTTTAACATAAACTTTATTTCCATTTTTCAGGAGTAGGATATTTATGGTCAATCCCTAAGAGTTTTATACAGTACTTAAATTTTTCAATTTCTGAATCTTCAGGTGTTCTTGGTTTATGAGAATTATCCGAACAAGTCCCATCCTTCAGATGCCACCATCCAATATCCTTAAAATGATAAGATTCGCTTTCGCCGATACCGCAATTAAAGGCGTCAGGACTTGCAACACCTTGAGTCAGAAGCACTTTAAACTCGTCAAGATGCTCGGTGTAAACTTGGCGTGGAGTGCAGTTGTATTTTTTGCAAATTGAACTTGCCAATCCCACAACCTCGCCAAGCTCTCCGAGAGTACGCATAACC
>SVJW01000085.1 GCA_015068735.1 Oscillospiraceae bacterium | reverse complement strand
CTCCCGCTTCATCGTCTGTCATGTCACAGCCTTGCCATTTTACAATAAAAAAGAAGAAATTGCAAGTAGTATTTGATAAAAAAATGCAATTTCTTTAAAATTTGTTTACTTGCACAATTTTACTTTTATATTTTGTGCAATGTTCATAATATTTTAGGTTGAATTCGCAATAATTGCGAGTATTTTCCGCTGAATAGCGGAGATATATGTTCTTTTGTAACCAAAAGAACCAAAAGTTCCGGGGTTCCGATTCCCCGGACTCAACGGCCTCGCAGGGGCGTAATGTTTTTCGGGCGTGGTTTTCTTTAACTATCGGTTTTTTGTTTTTTCAACTTCCTCGCCTTTGCGACACCTAAATGCATTGATAAACTTATTATCAGGCATTTATAAATTCTGTCCGCCGGCAGCGGTAAATGATGCGGACAGAATTTTGTCGGTCGGCTTCGTTGTTTCAAAAACCGAAGTCAGCAAGTATAACCATAGAAAAACTAACTTTTGAGAACTGAAGTCGCGTTTTTGAATTTTTTGTCAACTACCGAGGAAATTTTCTCAATCATTGATTGGACTCACTTGCAAATTATAATCTAAAAGTATATCTTCTATTTTCAATACTTTATAGCCAGCACTTATTTCATCATCCAACATAATCTCTTGAATCTTTTGTAGTGCACAGATAGCGTTACTTTCAATTTCCTTTTCAAAAGAACTCTCTCCTATTGCTTCTAATACGTACTTACCTATCTCTTGACATAATAATCTTTTATATGTTTCATCCATTTCTATCACCTCTACCATAGAATAACATTTTTTCTTTATTTTTACAACAGAAATTTCTGTGTTATTTTATTTTTCTGGTACATGATAAAATATAACAGAGGTGATTATTGTGAACTTTGAAATTAAAAACACAAAACAAAAAGATCCTGCCATTTATAAAACACTTTATATAAAGCAGTCCCTTGCAGATAAAATCGAAAAGATTGCAAATGAAAATGAAACCAGTTGGAACAATGTTGTTATCTCAATGATTGAAAGTTATTTAAAGGAAGATAAGTAATTTATAATTAAGAAATTTTAAAACAGTTGACAAAAGCCACTTCCTTGTATATAATAAAAATAGAAAAAGGCAAGACCTCAAACGGTTATGCCAAGAATGTTTTAGTTTAAATAACCGCTACATTTTGACGGATGGGGCGGTTATTTTACTTTTATAGTAAATATTAACAGAATTACAATAATCAAGAACAAAACTTTGAATATGTATTCCATAATAACCACCTCCTTTTGGGAGAGTGGCATAACCGCCGGTGTTAACCACCGTTAAGAAGTCTTACCTTGATGTACATTATACACTATATCTGTTTTTGATTCAATATCTTTTTTTAAAAGAGGTGTTCCAATGCTTGAATATATAATAGGAAGAAACTCATCCCAAATCCGTGCTGACAGATTTCTTTTGAAGGCTACAACTGCGCCGTCATCCTTGATTTACAAGGCTTTCCGTAAAAAGGATGTCAAAATAAACGGTAAATGGATAAAGGAAGACTACATCCTCTGCGAGGGTGATGTACTGCGTATATATATAAAGGAAGAATTTCGGAAAGAAAAAGAAACCAAAGATTGCGAATTGACTGTTCCGATAATTTTTGAAGATGAAAACATTATCATTTTCAATAAACCGGCAGAGCTTCCCTGTCAACCTGACGAAAAGCACAAGGACGGTACTCTTTCCGATATGCTGAAAAGCTACCTCATAAAAAAAGGAGAATACAATCCTGAAAGCGAAAGTTCCTTCTCCCCTGCTTTATGCAACAGGCTTGACACCAATACATCGGGGCTTATAATCGGTGCGAAGAACGCAGAAGCTCTCCGTGATATGAATGAACAGATTCGCGAGCGTAATGTTCACAAATATTATCTGTGCAGGCTGGAGAATATTCCTGCCGAAAAGAGTGCATATGTCAATGCACATATTATAAAGGAAGAAACTCAAAACAAAAGTTATATTGGAGATAGCGGGAAAGAGATTTCTATGGAGTACAAGGTCATTGAGGAAAAAGACGGAACGGCACTTTGCGAAGTACTTCTCCATACGGGTAGAAGCCATCAGATAAGAGCATATTTTTCTTCAATAGGTTGTCCTTTGCTGGGTGATAAAAAATACGGTGCAAAAACAAGCGGAGGTCAGGCACTTTGTTCCTACCGTATAAGGTTTGGTTTTCCCGATGAGTATGCTGGAATTCTCTCCTATTTAAAAGACAGTCAGATTAAGCTTGAGGGGATTGACATTTGACGAAATTTGTGGTAATTTAGTAGACAGAAATAAATAAACGAAAGGAATTTATACAAATGAAAAAATTTATAGCAGAATTCAAAGAGTTTGCTCTCAAAGGCAATATGATTGACCTTGCTATAGGTATGATTATTGCTACATCTTTCAATGCAGTTGTTAAGTCTATCGTTGATGACCTTCTTATGCCTGCATTTGCGTTTATTTTTGGAAAGAGCGATTTTTCACAGCTTGTTGCTTTCGCTGAATATGCAGAAGACGGTACTCTTACCGGTGGTATTAAGTATGGTATGTTTATCCAGAATATGGTTAACTTCGGAATCATCGCCCTCAGCTTATTTGTAATGGTTAAGCTTATGAATAAGCTTAAAAATCCTAAACCCGTAGAAGAAGCTCCCGTAGAGGAAGCTCCCGCTCCCAAGCCTGATGATATCGTTCTTCTTGAAGAGATCAGAGATCTTCTTGCAAAAGAGAAAGTAAACAACTAAAGATTTACAAAACACAAACACCGCATCGAAAATCCGATGCGGTGTTATTTTTATTGCAAAGTATTTTCCAAATCCTTTTCACGGATTGCATTACGCTTGATTTTACCGTTGAAGGTCTTGGGAAGCTCTGCTACATATTCCACAATTCTGGGATATTTATAGGGAGCTGTATTTGTCTTTACATAAGTCTGAAGCTCTTTTGTAAGTTCATCAGATGGCTCGAAACCTTTTGCAAGAACGATTGTCGCCTTTACTGCAAAGCCACGGATAGGATCGGGAACGCCTGTTACTGCAACCTCCGAAACTGCGTCATGTTCCAAAAGCACGCTTTCAATTTCAAAAGGTCCGATTCTGTAACCGGAGGATTTGATAACGTCGTCGTTTCTTCCTACATAGCGGAAAAGACCTCTTTCATCGCGGTATGCAGTATCACCTGTGTGGTAGAAGCCATCGTGAAGAGCTTTCTTGGTATCTTCCATACTGAAGTTATAAGTATCAAGAAGTCCGCAGCTCTTTCTGTCACGGCTAAGAACACGGATGGAGATTTCACCTGTTGTACCACGGGGACAAGACTGATTTTCGCTATCTAAGATATGAACATCAAATCCTGGAACGGGAAGTCCGATTGCGCCGGGAACAGGTTCTGTCCAAGGGTAGATTGTCGCAATACAGAGAGTAGTTTCTGTCTGACCGAACCCCTCGTAGATTTTGTGCCCTGTTGCTTCAAGCCACTTATTGTAGATTTCAGGATTAAGTGCTTCACCTGCAGTACAGCAATGTGTAAGTGATGAAAGATCGTAGGACTTAACATCGTTTAAAAGCATCATTCTGTACATTGTTGGCGGCACGCAGAAGGTTGTAACCTTGTAATCCTGCAATACGCCTAAGATGTCTGCACCGTCGAACTTGTCAAAGTCATAAACCAGAACTGCAGATTCACCAAACCACTGACCGTAGATTTTACCCCAGAGGGATTTAAGCCAGCCTGTGTCGGAAATGGTGAAATGAAGTCCGCCGTCCACAACTCTATGCCAGAAAACGCCGGTCATAATGTGACCGAGGGGATATTTGAAGTTGTGTGTGATGATTTTAGGATAGCCGGTTGTACCTGATGAAAACGCCATAAGCATAGTATCGTCAGCAGAGGTTGCCTCGTCCCCGGTAGGACGTTGCCACTGGTCAGAAGCCATCTGGAAGCCTTCCTCAAAATCGTGCCAGCCCTCGCCTGCTTTCTTATGCTTGGTAACAAATTTTATAATGTCGTGGTCATAATCGTCCTTCATTTCATCGAAGTATTCGGTAGCCTGACCATCACCGGTTATTACCGCAGCCTTGATGTTACCCACGTTGCAACGGTAAACATAGTCCTTACCCTTGAGCATATCTGTAGCCTGAACTACGATTGCGCCAATCTTGTGAAGACCGAGAATGCAGTACCAGAAAAAGTAGCTTCTCTTGAGGGTAAGCATAACTTTATCGCCCTTTTTGATACCCATATACTTAAAGTAGTTTGCTGCCTTGTTGGAATTAAGCATCATATCACGGAATGTGAGATGCTTAACCTCGCTCTTGTCGTTGGAAATCCATACCATGGCAAGCTTGTCGGGTTTTTCTGTACCGAGCACATCTATTACGTCATATGCAAAGTTAAAATCATCATTATAAGATAGTGTATAGTTTGTCTGCGCATCCTTGAGGGAAAGGAAATCGTCTCTTGATGCACCGACAAATTTTTCATATATTGCCATAACGGCAACTCCTCCATTCTTGGTTAATTCTTAGTTAATTCATTTGTCATTTCATTACTACGGCAATAAACTGAGCCTCGCCGTCAATTGCCTGTTCTGCGTGAGGAACGCTGGAATCGAAGTAAACGCTGTCGCCCTCTTCCAGCTCATAGGAAATGTCTCCTATGAAAAGTCGCATTTTGCCTGAAATGACATAGTTGAACTCCTGACCTTCATGTCCGTGGAGTACGGGAGCATCGTCATCGGGGTGAATTGTAACCAAGAACGGCTCTGCCTTTTTATTTCTGAAGGTGTACGCAAGGTGCTTATAGTCGTATTCGTGTTCACGCTTTACGCTGTAGCCCTGGCCTTTCTTAACCATGCTGCACATAGAAAGAGTCGGTTGGTCTCCGCTAATCAGGTCAAGAACGTCCACACCGAGAATTTCTGCAGCATTGTAAATAAAGCTGAATGAGAAATCCATTTCGCCATTTTCATATTTTTTATATGTTTCTACGTCTTCACCAAGCTTCTGCGCCATTTCTTCGATGGATATTTCAAAGTCATCACGAAGCGAAGCAAGACGCATTCCGATATCTTTTATCTGTGTATTCATAGC
>SVJW01000084.1 GCA_015068735.1 Oscillospiraceae bacterium | reverse complement strand
CACGGGGCAATTCCAAATGAGGATTTCCCATTTGAGCATTTTCAGATTCTGCTCGACGGAAGGGTGAAAGGTGCAGTTTGTCCTCTTGATGAAAACTACCGCGAATTTATAAAGGGACAGATGGCAACAATTGCAAAAGAGCATCCGCCCATCATTATGATTGACGATGATAACGGACTTTTGTACCGTGGTAAAGGTTGTTGCTGTCCACTCCATATGAAAGCACTTGAAAAGCGTATAGGAAAGCTCCTTACCAGAGAAGAATTGTGGGCACATACCCAGGGCGAAAGCGAAGAAGATAAGTTCATTACAGAGCAGTTTGTAGAGCTTCAGCGTGAAGCTCTTGTAGGTAATGCCAAAGCAATGCGAGAGGGTATTGACAGCGTGGATCCCTCCATTCAGGGTATGATTTCCACCGCGGCAAACTACTGCGAATTTACCGATGAAATTGCTGATGCTTTCTGCGGTGAGGGTAATCCCAGAATTGTCCGTATCAATAACGGTAACTACACACCTCATGGTGCGAGATTTTTCACTATGAATATGCTTCGTGCCGCAACCCAGGCTGAAATCCTCGGCGACAAGATTGACTATTTCCTTGCAGAAACCGATACCTGCCCCCAGATACGATACAGTACAGGTGCACATTCCCTTCATTCCCATATGACAGGTACAATACTTGAAGGGGCAAAGGGTGCAAAGCATTGGATTACAAGAATGAGTGCATTTGAGCCTAAAAGTGGTGAAGCATATAGAAAAATCCTTGCAAAGCACAGAGGTTTCTATGAAGAACTCGGTAAACTTACCGATGTATTAAAACCCATAGGTTGCCGTATTCCGTTATCAAAAGTTAAAGATTATGGATTCAGGCAGGAAAGCGTTCTCAAAGTTATCCTCAGCGGTTGGGCGTGTTGTGTCCTTGAAAGATTCGGTGTTCCGTTGTATTTCTCCGGTAAGTCCGGCGGTGCTGTATTCCTTGACGACAATGTTGTATGGAAGTACACCGACGAAGAACTTAAGGAAATATTAAGCGGTCCCGTATTCCTTTCTGCAAAAGCGGCAATCGACCTTGAAAAGAGAGGCTTCTCCGAATATACCGGTGTATCGGTACGCAAATGGGAAGGAAAAACTGCAGGAAAAGAAATTATGTATATAACAGGGCAGGGCACATATCCCCAGATTGGACTGCACGAGCTTGTGCCAATAAACGATTCTGTAAAGTGGGACTCCAAGGTAATTCATTTGAAGAATGCTATCGACAAAATAGAATTTGAAGAAGACGAAGAAGTTCTTTTCCCCGGCTCAACTATCTTCAAAAACTCTCTTGGCGGTACTGTTTTTGCATTCTCGGGAACACCCCATACCAATTTCCAGTATGCGCAGGCGTTCTCATTCCTTACTGAATCAAGAAAAGCGCAGATTGTTAATATGCTCAAGTCCGTTGATTGCCTTCCCGTGTACTATCTCGGTGATATTGATGTTTATATGAGAGCAGGCTTCCTTCCGGACAATTCCATTATGTGTGCAATGTTTAACATCAGCCTTGACCCACTGGAAGAAATTACACTCGTTCTCGAGAAAAAGGCAACAAAGATTAAACGCCTTATGCCCGACGGAAGCTATACAGATTGCAACTTCCACGAAAAAGACGGTGTAACATATATTGAGAATGAAACACTTAATATCCTCGATCCCAAGGTGTTTATAATTTCATAAGTCAAAAGGGCGGTTTAACCGCCCTTTACTTTTTTGTATAAATATGGTATAATATAAAAAACTATACTAATGAGGATATAAACAAATGATATTTTTTTCCGTTCTGGCGTCAGCACTCGCCGCATCGCTCTTCACAATGATATATAACCGTGCAAAAACTACTAAAATGGACAGAATGAATGTCTATGCACTGGCAGAAATCACTATTTTTGTGTTTTGGATTTTTTGTGATGCATTTTTTTACAATGCCTCTACCAAAGAGTGGGCGTGGTTTTGGCATAGATTGACATCATTTGGTGCTATAGGATATGTTGTCGGTGCGGCGAATTATTATTTTGTTATGACGGGATTCAGCAAGAAAGTTCCGTTCTGGCTGAAAATTATTTACTTTGCAATTCCGGCACTCTTCACAATTAAGTGCCTTGTAGGCGGTCCTACAGCTTTTGCTACGGATATTGTACCCAGTAAGTGGGGCTTAGGCTGGACATATGTCAATAGTTTTACCGATCTATGGAGCGTTCTATATTTTATTTATACTCATGTTTACCTCAGCGTGGCTCTTGTGGTTCTTTACAAGTGGCTTAGGACGGCTCCGCATCAGATGGCAAAGAAGTTTGGATCCAGCCTTTTCCGTCTTGTTATTTGTTGCGCATGGGGTGGATTTACAAGCGTGTATATCATTACTATCGGTCAGTATTTTCCACCGATTCCATGCGTGCCGTTATTTGCTTTCGGTTTCATTGTGTGGAACAGTGTAAAGAGCTATGACTTTTCATATGTTCAAGAGGCTCTCGATAACGGATATATTTACGAAAACTGTATAGGGGCAATGCTTATAACCGATGATACGCATACCATTCTGTACTCAAATCACGCTATCTGTAACCTGTGCGGTGCAGAGGATTTAGTAGGAAAGAATGTTTTTGATATATTTTCTGATTCAAGTGCAGAAAAACTAAAGGGTAAAATCGAAAAAAGTGAAGCTA
Source organism: Oscillospiraceae bacterium (assembly GCA_015068735.1). Classification (GTDB taxonomy): domain Bacteria; phylum Bacillota; class Clostridia; order UMGS1883; family UMGS1883; genus UMGS1883. The sequence goes on along the minus strand of SVJW01000084.1, from coordinate 2,567 downwards.
TGTCTGCAGAAGAGTATAGTCTTAAAAATTCTGTGCCGGTTATCTGCTCCAGATATCAGACGCAGAATAAAAGTTCAAAATTAGATTTATTCCTGTTGCATTTTAATGATATAACAGCATTGAAAGAAGCTACGGAGCGATTGAACTACCTTGCCAATTTTGATGAATTGACGGGGCTTTCGAACAGACGAATGGTTATGAACCGCCTGTTTGAAATGGAGGAGAGCTACAGGAAAACGGGACTTGATTTTGAACTGGTGTTCCTTGATCTTACTAAGTTTAAGTATATAAACGATACTTTCGGTCACGATGCCGGTGATGAGGCTTTGAGAGCCGTTGCGGAAGTATTGAAGAAAAATACCCCGGAAGCAGACCTTGCTGCAAGGTTTGCCGGTGATGAGTTTATGGTGATTCATATCGGGGAAAGCACCGAGACTATTGAAAACCTTCGCCGTGAAATTCAGGCAATTGACACCTCAGCCTTTGCACCGGGATTTAATATGAATGCAGGTATCGGCAGCTGCAAATACAGCGAAGCTATGGACGTTGAAGCCCTTATAAAGGAAGCCGATACAAGAATGTATAAAGATAAGTAAATGTCAGGAGAAAAACTATGAATTTTTACGCAAAAGAATTTTCGGAGCTTACTACAACTGAATTATACGAAATACTAAAGTCCCGTAATGACGTATTCCTGCTTGAACAGAATATTGTCTGTCAGGACCTTGATGATGTTGACTACGAAAGCATACATTACTTTTTTACGGAAGGAAAGAGGGTTATCGCTTATCTTCGTGCTTTTATTTGCGATAAGGAAAATAACTATGTAAAAATTGGTCGCGTACTGACTCTTGAACATAAAAAGGGTCTTGGAAGCGAATTAATGAAGAAAAGTATTGCAGATATAAATGAGCGCATTAATCCGTCTAAAATAATCGTTTCTGCACAGAAACAAGCTGCCGGATTTTATGAAAAAATGGGATTTGTTCCCGTGTCGGGTGAATACCTTGAAGAAGGAATAGTTCATATTAAAATGGAGCTTAAATGATGAAAATTTTGCTTACTGCACTTAATGCAAAGTATATACATCTGAATCTTGCAATTCGGTCAATTTCGGGATATTGCGAAAAATTTAATCCCGAAATATGCGAGTATACAATAAATGACAATGTTGATAATATCATTGCATTACTTCACTCAAAAAAAGCCGATGTGATTGCCTTTTCCTGCTACATATGGAATATTGATAAAATTCTCTATATTGCCCAGTCTCTTAAAAAGGTAAATCCGAAGCTTAAAATTGTTCTCGGCGGACATGAGGTTTCTCACGATTCAAAGGAAATACTGCGTAACAATCCGTGGATAGATTATATCATCCGCGGAGAAGGTGAGAAGCCTTGCTACGCTCTTTTTTCGGGACTTTCCCATGAAGAAATTCCCTCGCTCACATATAGATGCGGTGATGAAATAAAAGAAACTTCTATTGCCCCCTGTGGCGACCTTAACGATTATCCTTTTGCGTATGACGAAAGTATCCGCGATTTTAAAGGAAAAATTGTCTACTATGAATCCTCTCGCGGTTGCCCTTTTAACTGCAGTTACTGCCTTTCGGGAGATAGCAGGAAAGTAAACTATCTTGATATTGACCGCGTAAAGAAAGAACTTCTGTTTTTTATAGAAAACGAAGTTCCGCTTGTGAAGTTTGTTGACCGTACATTCAATGCTGATAAAAAAAGGGCAAATGAAATCTGGAAGTTTATTATTGAGCACAGTAAAAAAACTTGTTTTCATTTTGAGCTTGCAGGAAGCCTTATTGATGATGAATCAATTGAAATTCTGAGTAAAGCCCCTAAGGGAATAATTCAGTTTGAAATTGGTGTTCAGTCAACCAACGAAAAGACTATTTCTGCAATTGGCAGGAGTATAGAATTTCAGAAAGTAAGGGAAAACGTTGAGAAAATCCTTGCGCTTAAAAACATTCACATACACCTTGACCTTATTGCAGGGCTTCCTTATGAGAATTATGAAAGTTTCAAAAAATCTTTTGACGATGTAATTTCTATTCGTCCTCACGTGCTCCAGCTCGGCTTTTTAAAGCTTCTTAAAGGCTCAAGACTGAGAGATCAAGAGAGTGAATTCGGCTATAAGTATAAGGAAAAAGCACCCTACGAAATAATGGAGAATGATTTTATCACCTTTGACGAAATTATAAAACTCAAATATATTGAGGAAGTGTTTGAAAAATACTATAACAGCGGTGATTTTACCCGTTCGATGGATTATCTTTTCGTGCATAATGATTCTCCTTTTAAGGTATTTGAATTTATTGCAGATTATTTTGAAAAGAACAATCTTTTTGGAATTCCTGTTTCTCTGGAAAAGCATTACGAAATTCTTGAAGAGCTTTTCAATAGGGAAGGATTTGCCGACTGTGTAAAGGCAGACCGCCTTACAAATCGAAAGGCAAAGCTATCCTACGAAAACGAGCCGGAATTTAAAAACCGATGTTTTGAATTTCTCAAGAATGATAAAAATGTGGAAAAATATCTTCCGGAGTATAAAGGACT
>SVJW01000083.1 GCA_015068735.1 Oscillospiraceae bacterium | reverse complement strand
GCTTTTGAATATATAAGGAGTGATTCATTATGTACGAACTTACAGTCCCTGTACAAAATAAATATTTTAAAAGAGGCGGAAGGGAAAAATATGTTGAAGCCTTCCGTAAAATGGGCGTAAAAAGGGTGCTTCTTGCTGTCGGCACATATGAAACGGACGAAGAAAAACGCGAAAGTATGCTTTCGGAGCTTAAAGATAATGTTGCCTATTTAAAAGAAAACGGCTTTGAGGTTGGAACATGGCTATGGACTTTCTGGGTTAAAAATCATCCTGGCTATGAATATATGAAATTTGTCTCCGGAACTGTTTCAAAAAGCTTTGTGTGTCCTTCCTGCAATTCTTTCCGTGATTTTGCAGGAGAATACCTGATAAATCTTGCTCGGTGCGGTGTGGATTTAATATTGTTTGACGACGATTACCGCTATGGGCATCTGGACGGTGCGCAAGGTTGTGGGTGCGTATGTGATAATCATATAAAATATGCAGAGAAAATTCTGGGCGAAAAATTTCCGGAGGATGTAATAGAAAAACACCTCGTTGCAGGCGGGAAAAATAAGTACCGCAGCGCGTGGCTTAAAGCAAATAAATACTATCTTTTAAAATTTGCCGAGGATATGAGGAATGCTGTTGACACAGTCAACCCCAATGTCCGTCTGGGAGTATGTGCTTGTATGTCTGTTTGGGATTTTGACGGTGCAAGCTCTGCCGAAATCGCAAGAACGCTTGCAGGAAATACAAAACCCTATCTCCGTCTTATCGGCGCACCCTACTGGGCAAACAAAAAAAGCTGGGGGAACCGACTTCAGGATGTAATCGAGCTTGAAAGAATGGAACGTACCTGGTGCGGTGACGGTATGGAAATTGTTTCCGAGGGTGATGTTTTCCCACGCCCCAGATTTGACTGTCCGGCAAGCTTTCTTGAAGGCTTCGATACGGCACTTCGTGCAGATGGATCTCTTGACGGCATACAGAAGTATGTTTTTGATTATACATCGGGTTGTAACTATGAGCACGGCTATATTGACAGTCATCTGGAAAACCTTGAACTTTATAAAAAGATTGACAATCTCTTTGGTGATAAAAAATGCACAGGCGTGCGCGTGTACGAAGTAATGCGTAAGTTTGAGGATATGGATATTCCAAAAGCAGGTGAGGGGGGACAAGTTGTAAATATGTTCTTCTCTTCTGCGGCAAGAATGCTTGCAGGATTGTCAATCCCCACAGTTTACGAGGGAGAGGGTGTTTCTGGCATTGCATTTGGCGAAAATGCGAAATACATTCCCGAATCCGCACTTGATAACGGACTTATCCTTGACGTGCGTGCAGCCCAGATTCTCGTGGAAAAAGGAATAGATGTAGGTGTAGAAAAATTCGGTGAAGACATTTCATCCGTTCTTTCAAAATCTTCTGCTGAAGAATATTTCCCAGAATACAACGAATATGTACCTGCCACATTAACATCGGGCGTTTACAATTGCACCCTTTCGGAAAACGCAACTGTACAGAGCTACTTTATAAACGAGGAAGAAAAGTTCCCTGCATCGTACATTTACGAAAATAAAGACGGGCAGAAGTTTTTTGTATTTCTTTTCGAGGGATATTTTGCCCACGAAAGACTTTCCCGTCAGTACACCCGTCAGAGACAGCTTGCAGAAAATATCGAATGGCTTTCGGAAAAAAAGCTCCCTGCCGTTATTCTTAAGCATCCCGACCTTTATGTAATGTGCAAGGAAAAGGACGGTGTGCTTTCGGTAGGTCTGTGGAATTTCCACGCTGACAAGATAGGAAAACCCGTTGTAAAATTAGACAAAAAATACCACAGTATCCGTTTTGCAAACTGCGAGGGAGAGCTTTCCGGCGATACCGTCACTCTTTCAAAACTCGGTGCATATGAATACGCATTTTTTGAGGTACGATAATCAGGAATATATTTTTTAGTTTTAAAAACAAGAAGAGGTGTAAAGAAAATGAGTTTCTTTACACCTCCTTTTTTATCTCAGTTTAAACAAAAGTGTTTCTTGAGGTTTTATCATTACGGATATACCCTTGAGAACTTCTCCGTCATACAACCTGATAAGGTCGATATTACTGCTACATATATCAATGTGTTCAATATTCGCAACAGGAATATTGAAGCGAATTTCCTTTCTTGCATGCGTTTCTTTCCCCTCCTGACTGTATTCTGAGTAGTCGGTAAGAACAAGAAGCGTTTCACCTTTTTCTGTTTTGTGAAGGGTGATGCCTGTGTTGTCATCACTTTCCGCAATGGAAGAAACCGTATTCTGCACAGCATCCTTGAGAACACTTCTCATAAGCTTGCTGATGTTTGTTCTGCCGTTTGTATCTATTGTATGAAGACTGTCAATACCCACCTGACCGATTGCAGTATTGAGGAGGATTGTGTTGTCGCCCTTTATCACAACGGGAATACCTTCATTTGCGGTAAGAAGCACCTCACCAGATACATTTTCGTGGAAGAATTCTGCATTGTTGGGGAATATGTACTCTTTTTCCCCGTTTGCGTAAAGTGTGTTTACATCCTTCTTCACAAGGCTTTCCTTCACACCGAATATATCTGAAAGTTCACCTACACGGCTTACTGCAATAAGTGTAACGCCCTTCTTGTGAAGCTCGCGGAGTTTCTTGATGGCATCTTTTGGCGCATTTGTCATATCGGGAAGAACAACAGCGGAAATATCCTTTTCGGTAAGGTTTACAATATCGCCAAACTGTGTGCCGAAACCACCGGGGATACCGTTTGACTTCATAAGGTCATAGATATATGAAAGGTTTGTTTCGCTGATATTGTAGAAGTTTCCGTCCTTAATATCAAGCTGGAATCTGTCTTCCTTGGAATTGATGTCGTATACAAAAGCCACAGTCTTAAGGGGACGGACGGGCTTGTTATCAAGCATATTTTTCCATGCAGTAAGGATTGCTCTGAATCTTTCCTTGGGATTATTAAAGAACCCAAACGGTGCAAAGCCATTGTCACGCCAGTAATCAAATTTTCCGTCCTTGTAATGTGCTGTACCGTACACATACTCTGAAATCTGAGTGGGAGTGAAGTGTGAAGGACATATACTGTTGCCAAACGGAGGATATGCACAGGTGCAGGCAAGGTCGGGAGTACCTGCAGGGAAATCGAAGTAAAGCTCGGGATATACCGTCACACGACTGTTGAGAAGTTTTATTGTCATAACAGCCCAGGAACTGAGTGTTGTACGGTAAGCACATGCGAACGGATAATCTTCCAATTGCATAAATCCGTCAAAAATCTCGTGATGCTTTGTAACATCGTAGCCAAACCACTTTGCACCGTATGCACCGAAATAGGGGCAGTTATATGCCGACCACGGACCGTAATTGGAACGCTTGAAATTCGGATTCTGCTTTCTTATTTCTTCGTTCTGTGCCTTAATCAAATCTCTTATTCTCGGCAGAATAAAATCAACCCACTCTATGCCGCAAAGCCCCATAAACTTAATGTGCTGCTCCTTGGTAAATTCTTTCAATGCATCTTTTATACCGGTAGCTTCCTTGTAGTCGGGATGCTCGGCAAGGAAGTCGTTAACCCAGCCCTTTAAGTTATTGCCATAGCTTCCGTAACGGAAAGAGTCATAGCGGTGGGGAGTTGTCATCGGAACATCATCAAACCCGGGAATAGGAGGGTTGATGTGATCTGCATTAGCTATAACACCGGGGAGCTTTGATACATCATAGTCCTTGACGGTACGGATAGTAGTCCAGATGAAAAACTCTCTTTTGTAAAAATGAGCCAGTTCCCACGCACGCATTTCCTCGCCTGTAATGGGAGGATAAAGACCTCTTGTGATATAGTGGTTGAAGTTGTACTCAGGTTTTTCTGTGTAGAAATTTGTACCGCCTGTGTAAACGAGGTTCGGACCTGCATCGCCAAGGTGCATTGAAGGAATACCCGATGCATCCTGGGGAGACATATTACTGTTTTCGTCCATAACCTCAATTGCCGAAGTGTGGTTTGAAACCATTTTGTCGCCGTAATAAATATCTGCAGAAATGTGATAAACGCCCAGCGCGAGTTTCGGAAGTCTGAATGAAAATGCCGTATCCTTGTAGTCCATAAGCGAGAAGCCCTCTGACACGGCTTTCTCCGTCTTTATATCCTTGATTTTGGTAAAAAATGCATCCTGCAGGGTAACCTTTACGGAAATATCCTCCACGGGAAGCCTTGTTATCACGGAAAGATTGAACTTCGGAACTTCATCTGTATAAAAATAGTGGTTTCTTTCTGCATGTCTTACAGCATCCTCATAATGCCACAAGGTTTTTGGGAGCTTCTTTACAATTTTTTTGTCAACGGAGCGCATTCTTGCGATGACATCTTTTTCAAGCTGCTCACCGCTGTAAAGAAGGTTTCCCTTTTGGTCGAAAATGTGGTCGGCAGCACCTTCCATGGGCATATCCGGATTGTTGGAATAATATTCATAACCAACGCCTAAAAGGGCATCTTCGGGGAAATCGGTTATAAAGAAACTGCCTGTAAAGGGAGTTGTTCCCATATCAAAAATCTGCTTGTAGAAGTTGTGAAAAACAACTCGCATATTAGGGTCAATAAACCTTTTTGTACCGTTGAAGAGGTAGTACTTTTTCGTTTTGTTTCCCTCAACGGTCTTTATGTACATATCGGTAATATCATCAAAAGGAAGAATACATACATTGGAGTGAATATTTCTTTCGGGGATGGAGCTTGCTCCGCCGGTCAGCTTATATTTCATTTCATAAGCACTGTCTGCGATATGAAAAAGGTCAATTGCAATCTGATACGGGCGTACCTCTCCGTTAATGTGAGGAAGGTTGAATTTTTGAGAGAATACCTTTTTCTTTTCAACGTTCTCCGCGGAGGTTACAGTGGCATCGGAGAAAATAATTCCGTATGACACATAGGAAACGTCAATACCTACCCTTCCGCGGGGAATTACAAAGTCAAAATCAAAGCTGAACTTTCCGAATGAGCCCTGCACCTTGCCGTCGGAAACGGAAACCTTAAGGAGTGTGGGGGTATGGTACTTAACATCCGTATTCTCATACTTTTTTGCGAGAAGAACAGTCTTTTTTAAACCGACTGACTCGACAATGGAAATAGAGAAAATCCTCTCATTGTACTCATATTTGAACTCAATATCGTAGCCCTTCTGCGTCTTTTTGTCAAAGCCTGCCAAAACAGCAAAAACAAGGTTACGGAAAGGAGCGCGATAGTGGCTCAAGGTAACCTTCATCTTAATGTCGAAATTTTCAAGGGCAGGGGTAGAAAAAAGAT
>SVJW01000082.1 GCA_015068735.1 Oscillospiraceae bacterium | reverse complement strand
CCTGCGATGACGGAAAAGGAGACACAAGCAGCGGCAACTTCTTTTGAGGATTTAGTGGCTAAGGCACAAAAGCAAAGAGATGGTGAAATAATCGCTAATCTTGCTGCTAAAGACGCTATATTCTCATATGGAAGTGCAAAGGAAGCTATCACAGACAGAGATTGTACCTTTGAAGATTTGAGAGAAAAGTATACTTCGGATTTTCCTGAGCTTGGAAGTTCGGATAAAGTATCATGGACCGTTACATACGGCAGTGTTACTAAGAAAATAAACAATCCCGGCTCGGATAAGGTATATGAAATCAAAGGAGAAATTGAAAAGTCAAAAGCATTTCTTGAAGGTCTTAAAAAGGCTAAAAAGGATGCGGACAAAAACCCTGACTGTCTCGTAAAACCTGCAAAGGTTGCAGGCTCAAAAGGAAAGGTGCTTAAATTTCCTTCTTATAAGGAGTTTTGCACTTCCTTAGAGGATGCACAGAAAAGTCAGAAGGCTATAGTTGTTCTCCCGTCGAAAGACGGGAGACTCTATCAAATGCGCAAAACACCAATAGGAGATTTTACGGCACCTATAAATCAGGTGAAGGAATTTGATGAGATAAGTATGGGTTTTAATATGAGCCTTCCTAAAATTCCTATGGAGCTTCTTATGTTTATCTTGAATTTTTTTGATGAAATGTCTAAGAAATTTAAGTATGAGGCATTGGTACATATTCTTTATGATACAGTGCATAAGAAATACACCATAAGAGTGCCTGAACAGAAAATATCTCATGCACGTGTAGACTCTGTTTTGTCAGAGCCATATTCTGAGGATTTGATTCACGTTATGGATTTTCATTCTCATAACACAATGCCGGCTAATTTTTCGGGTATTGATGATGAGGATGAGAAGGAAACAAGGCTATATGCTGTAGCAGGTCGTTTTGGCAAGGGTTTTCCAGATATAAAGGTCAGAGCGGGTTGTGGCGGTGAATTTATTGATGTGCCTTTAGAACAGGTATTTGATATAAATTTCAGTGTGTTTCCCCATCCGCCTATGTGGGATGAAAAAGTGAAGTATTCTGACAGAATGCATTGGCGATTCTCTATCCCTCAAAAATCTTCATATACGGAGGAAAAGCTATGAGGTATTCAGCTACTGCACCTGTTAAGATAATTGTACTTGGAGCAGGTGGCACAGGAGGCTACGTTATACCGCATTTGTATAGGATTGCGTTTGCAAGAAAGGGAAGAGTAAGGATTATTGTTTGCGACGGGGATATTGTTGAGCAAAAGAATCTTGTAAGACAGAACTTTGTTGAACAGGATATAGGCAGAAATAAGGCACAGGTATTAGCGGAAAGGTATTCGGAGGCATTCGGAATTGAATGCGAATACCGTTCCTCTTTTGTGGAAGACGAAGCGGAACTCAGAGAACTTGTGTGTCCTGATTTTTACAGCACCCCAAGAAATGATATTCCTGAAACCCAAAGAGTAATTTTACTTGGTTGTGTGGATAACAATAAGTCTCGTCAGATGTGTCATAATGTGTTTAGGGATATTCCGAATTTAATTTATATAGATTCGGGTAACGATGAGTTTACAGGCCAGGTTGTGTGCGGTGTAAGACAAAATGGGCATACAACATATAAACCGGTTTGTTCTCTCTATCCGGAACTGTTAAAGGATGAGGACAAATTTCCGTCAGAACTTTCTTGTGCGGAAAGAACAGTATCGGCTCCACAATCTGTAACGGCAAATTTATTTGCATCTATGGCAATGGTGGCATTTCTTTATGATTTACTTATATGCGGAGAACTTAAAACCCGATATGTAACATTTTCATCAAAGCATATAGGTATGAGAGCAGAGCTTGTAAAACCAAGGAAGAAATCCAAAAAAGGAAGGGAAAAGAAAAATGGAAGAGCGTAATTATATATTCTCTTTTAATGAGGAAAAATGTAAAGTAGGCAATCAAAAGGGAACTTTAAAAACCTTTAAGATTGAGGAAAAACTAACTGACGGCAGTAAGGTTTGCGTGCATACAGACATTCATTTTAAATCCAAAGAGATGAGTCCTGCGCATTTAAAGGTTATGAAGCTTTTAAGTAAAGCAAATAACTTTAAAAACAGGAGGGCTGCTTAATGGCACGTGGATATTGGCAACCGCCCAACAGGGATAGACTTCTTGCTTGCGACGGCTTTTTTATACATGCTGATGCAGTTCCCGGAAAGGATCCCGAGAAAAGCTGGGACTTGTTTTTAGAATTGGTTTCAAGTAATTTGCAGAAAAAAATGAACTGGCTCAAAATAAAAAAGGAATGGAAGGCGGTCAGTGGAAGTCAAAGCAGGTTTGTTCTTATGTATGATGACCATGTAGATTTTGTGGTCGAAGAATCGAGAGGGTATTATGCTATATTTGTTTTAATACCTGAAACTTGTGATTATCCAAAATCTGCGAAAAAATGTTTTTGGGAATATAGATATAATTTAAGACAGACTTTGACAGAACTTTTTCCGGGCTGTGTTAAGTATAGAAAAAATTACCGTCAGTTAATAGATATAGGATAGAAGAACGACTGCTTTTAAGAGCGGTCTTTTTTGTGCCTGAAAGGAGAACTGAAATGAAATTTAATCTTAGGAATTTAATGCTTTGTATTACTCATGATTGTAACGGTGAGTGTGCTTTTTGTATGCGCGGTGAGCCGCAGAAATTTTATATGTCTGCAAGTATTATTGAGAAGATTTTCTCGCAGACCTCGTATGTTGAACATATAGGTATCACCGGAGGAGAACCTTCTTTATATCCTGACGGAATAAGAAGTATTACATATTATGCTAAAAAATACGGATGTAAAATAGGCTCCTTTTTCTGTGCTACAAACGGGCTTGTTTATTCAGAGGAGTTTGCTTCAGCGCTTGATGAATTATATTCATATTGTGTGAATAAGAAACTTTGTGAGTTGACATTTAGTATAGACCAATTTCATAAAGCGCCTGATGAAAAAGCAAAAGCAGAATATGAAAAGCTTGCTTTTTATAGCACCTCAAAGAACAAAGAAGTAATTGCTAAAAAGGATATTTTATCTGAAGGAAGGGCAGAGCAAAACGGGCTTGGAAGATACAGTAATCCGCCTGTAAAGGAAATATACGATTACAGTTTTGATGCTTTTGTTGTCAATATCGGTGACCGAATATTTATAAGCGCATACGGAGATGTTGTTCTTGATGCAGATTTAAGCTATGAGCATCAGGCAGAGAGAAGAATAGGAAATGTTATGGATGATGAACTCTATGATATTTTCAGAGAACACTTCTATAAAATTCCTGACCATTGGTTCGGGGAAAACAAAAAGTCTTTTTATAAGATTTCTCTGAAAGCTGATGCGAATACTCTTCTTATAGAACCTACAGAGGAAAAGAACTATTTTGAACTTCCGCAGGAAGCATCTGTTACATACAGAAGTATTTTGCGAAATATTCGTATGATGCCGATGGATTTTACCGAAAAGACTGTACCCGATGATTTGGAACTAATATACGAGGATTTGCCTATTGAGGGTAACCGCTGTATAGGTACCAAAATTTATTATAAGTCATCAACTATAAGCGAGGGCAGGGCAGTAACAGTTGAGGTTATTCGCTGTCCGCTTATGGAGGGTACAATTTATGTCGGAAACAGATAATAAATATTTCTGTCTTGAAGAAATAGCAAGAGTCAAAAGTCTTATAGACAACACCGTAATTATTTTACCTGAAATCCGTTCTAATTATGAAAAGAATAAGGATACGAATAAAAGAGAAGCACGGAAAAATCTGCAAGACCTGCAAATGGTAGTTAAAAGCCTGTTAGAAGGTTTCCCGATGCTAATTCAACAACTTAATGAGTTGGGGGATATCCAGTTAAAGGAAACTACCCTTAAATTACAAAAGGTTTTAAAGGGATACGATTATATAGGCACGGTAGATTATACACCACTTTGTAAAGCTCTTAAAATCTTTGCAGATAGGTTGCCGCAAAAGGAGAACGAAATAAATACCGGTGCTCTGGCCCACATGGCTAACAGAGCTAAAATGGGATATTTTCCAACCGATTCAGATCATGTGAATGCGATTCGGAATGCTATGGTATTTCCTGATGAAAAGGTAAGTATAATTGATCCTTGTTGCGGTGAAGGCTTAGCATTAGAGCATTTTGCAAAGGATACGCTGTCAGATACATACGGAACTGAAATAGATACAGTAAGGGCAGAAGAAGCTCAAGGTAGGCTTACAAAGGTGGGCTTTGGCAGTTTCTTTTACTCTAATATAAGCATTAATGCTTTTCAGTGTGTATTTTTAAATCCGCCGTATTTATCTGCACCATCTGAAAATGGGATGAGAAGACTTGAAAAAAGTTTTTTAGCAGAAAGTATACGATTGCTTCAATATGACGGAATTTTAATTTATATAATTCCGTATTATAGGGCGGAAAAAGATGTATGCAGAATGCTGTGCGAAAACTTTACAAATTTAAGTGTGTTTCGTTTTATCGGCAAGGAATTTGAAAGGTTTCATCAGGTAGTGTTTATAGGTAAAAGGATAAAAAGAAGAGATGCATACGAGCAGACCGAAAAACTGTTTGAATTTATGTTAGAACAAAACAATATACCCGAAATTACAGCTTTGGGGAGCGGTATATATGAAATACCGAAACCGACAAGAGAAGTTGGTGTTTTCAGGGGTGCTAAGTTTAATGTTACAGAATTGGCAGAACAGTTAAGAAAGTCTGACAGTATAAATCGACTCTTCTCGGAAAAAGCTTTGGATGACCGTAAGCGTCAGCCGTTGCTACCGCTTAATTTATCACAGATAGGTTTAGTGGGAGCAAGCGGAATGATGAATGGTCTTATTGAGGGGGATACTCCTCATATTATCAAAGGCAGAGTTATTAAGGAAAAGAAAAGTAATATCATGGGCGAAAACCAGAAAGGAAATACCGAAATCAGAGAAGTGGTATCCAATAAACTGATTTTTAATATCCTAACCCCAAACGGTTTTAAGTCGCTCGGATAAAGAAAGGACTATTAAAGATGTTAGTAAAACTGGGAAGTAAAGAAGCCGAATTGGCAGCGGAAAAATATTATTTAGTTTACGAATTTTTGGAAACAAGAAATCTTGATTGCGACAAATATTATGACGCAGTTTTAGACGGTTTTTTGAATGCAGTCAGAACCTTTTGCAAGAGTCAGGCGAATCTTTCTTTTAAAGAAATTGCAGTTAAGGAAATGAAGTCAAGCTGTATTGAAATGTTGTCATTAGTTGAAAGTGAAGATGTTTTGCTTTGCAGTCTCGACGATTGCCTTGAAAACGGGCTAC
>SVJW01000081.1 GCA_015068735.1 Oscillospiraceae bacterium | reverse complement strand
CGCACTACCCACCTCGTCGTAGTTATCGGTTGTGGAAAAATGAATTTCGTCACCTTTAAAACAAGGAATAATTCCTACATGAGAGGGATGAGGATGAATAATCTTCACTGTTCTTTTATCAATTATCTCATCAACTACTGTGTAATATCCGTGGATGTTCATTGCATCATCATAGGTGTCTGAAATATGGGAGTTGCACATAGTAAACTTACCTTTACAATTGGTTATGAAAACGCCGTCTGCTGTTGTGGTGTAGTATTCTTCCCTACCCTTTTTCAACTCTATTTTATATCCGTCGAGAAGAATTTCTTCACACAAATCCGCAACAAACCCCATACCTCCGCCACGATATATGGTTACATTTTTTACGTTTATATTTTTACTGCGCTCGCACCAGAATGCCTGTGCTTCTCTGTTATTATCATATGCTATACAAATTCTGTCACCTTTTTGGAAATTGGTATATTCTGTTTCCGGGCGATATGTAAAGCGGATTCCACCTGAGATTTTTTCTGCATCTACCAAAATATTTGGTGCAGCTCCGCTTCTTTCTGCCAGGGTATCTCCAATACTGAAATGGAAAGCCCTTGAAGTTGTGGGGGCAATACGCTTAACGCTGAGTCTTCTTGTTTTGGTAGAAAGTATATCTTCACCGCATTTGAAGCATAGACAGTTCCCATCAATATAATAACTGAACATATCTCTGTCCATTTCGATTTCAAATCCGTTTTCGTCTATTGCGATTATATCACCATATGCATAACGGAGAAATGAGTAGTCCATAGAAAAGTTTTTAAAGGTTATATTTTCGCAACACTGTGCAATTATGGGCTGAACTCTGTCACAAAATACAAACTCCGAGCCGTTTCCGTCAATGGTAAGATTCTTTTTTTCGATTATGGGGAATACAACATAGTTTTCCACGCTGAGTCCACCGGAAGAAAAAAGTTGTATTTTTTTGCTTCCTTTACGGTAGAAGTGATACGTCCCTTTTTCAAACTCTATTACATTTTCACAGTTTTCGGGAAGATTCTCTAAAATGTCGTATATCAATTCCGTTAAATTTTCTGTTTCCTTTTTTATTTTGATTATATTTTTCATAAAACCTCTCCTTTTGGGGTTATTATTGACTTTCCATTAATTTTATTATATAATTTTCTTGCATTACTACAATGTTATATTCAATAAATTCATATGGTATTCGCTTATTTTTGGAGGACAATATGGAGGATATTCGTTTTGACGGAGGAATAGGACTTAAAATAAATAATATTGGATTTATAAGTGTTGTCAGGAAGAAAAACTTTTCATTTCAATTTAAATGTGGCAAGAATAAATTCACAATTGTTTTTGTAAAACAAGGAAAAATGAAATTTGATTTTCCTGCTGACGGTGAGAGCTTTATTGTATCAGAGGGAGAAATAATATACATTCCCAGATCGATTCCGTATATAGCAGAATATACGGAAGATGAAACAATAACGAAATCAATTATTTTCGGTGCAGACAATGAAACGTTACCGTCGTACATCCCAAATGTCCCTGTAAAAAAGAGTTCCAAGGAATATTCCTCTGTATTTAATTCCATAACAGGTATCAATATGCGTAACACTCTTTTTCTTGCGTCTAAAGCATATGAACTTTTGTACCTGATGCAAAGCAAAAGAAGGTTTTACACAAAGACACAGAAAAAATTATTTCCCGCACTTAATGAGATATACGAGAAATACAATGAAAAAAAGCCCGTCTCCTATTATGCTGATATGTGCAATATGAGTGAATCAAATTTTCGCAAACTGTTTAAAGAATGGACAGGAAAATCACCCATAGAATTCAGAAATATGCTCCGCATAGAAGAAGCTAAAAAGCTCATCGACAGTGGTGAATTTACAGTTGAAGAGGCCGCCTGGTATGTAGGATTTAACAATATGTCGTTCTTTTATGAATTATATAATAAAATAAAAAACCGCTGAATTTAATTCAGCGGTTTTTGTATTACTTAAGCTCATTAAGAAGCTTTTTGCCTTCCTTGATAATGAATTCGCCTACGCCTGCTTTGAAATTGGAACTTCTTGCTTCATAGCCGCCTTCATCGTAAGAATCCTGCATGGGGAAATAACCCTGATATCCGTTAGTGATACAGCATGGAATTATGAGGTCGTAGCCCTCTGTTTCCTTGAGACCTCTTCCGATTGCGTTAAAAGGCTCACCGGGAATACCTACAAATGCGATAGGTCCAAGTCTGAATCCGGAAAGTGTCATATCAAATGCATCGGGAGCATTTTCAAGACGAACCATTCTGCCTGCTTCCGCAACCACGGTTGTAAGCATCATACCCTCATATGGAAGCTCGCTGTCCTTGCCTGCAAGATGCAAATCATTGATTCTGTGCGCCTCCGGAAGTTCAGCCGGTGTAGGCTTGTTGGAAGGTACGTTGATTGTAACAAGCTTTCCCTCAATAGAATCAATATCTATGTAATTTACCTTGTCGAATACCTGAAGTACACCACCGGTAACTACACGCGCAATATACTGAGCGTGAGAATATCCTCTTGCAACGTCGTCAAAATCGATGAACATACCATTAAGGTCACCGCCCTTGGGATGTACATTAACGTGGTTGATATCACCCTGTGCACCGTTGAAGAAGATACACTTTGTGTTATCGAGAATCTTCTCTACATTTTTTCTGAGAAGTGCAGGCCAGTCACCGGAAATTTTGCATCCGCCCACAACGTCGGGATGGTTTGCAAAGTTTACAAATACAATTGTATCTGCACCTTCACGGTCAAAACGAATGACATTTACGCTGTCATCAATCTGACCAACAGGACGAACAATGTCAGGATTGTTAACCCCGGGGTTTGTTTTAGTACTTCCGTCCTTCATAATAAAACGACGAACAAATGCAACATTTTCAGCCTTTCCCACACCATAACCCATTTTTGCATCTTTAAGGTCATTAACAGCAAACAGAGCTACATCTGCAAGACGTTTTCCAAGAAATTCTCTATACTCGGAAACAAAAGGAAGCTTCTCATTATTTACTTCCGGACCCGTGTGAGTGTGTGTGCAGGAAATAAATATATTATCTGTGGGCACAGATGTTGCCTTGTTGATTATTTCTCTGTATTCAGCACTGATTTTCTGCTCTATACCTGCAACGTCAACATTTATCATAAGCTGGGTTGTATCACCAAGATTTATTGCAAGAGCGTTTGCTTCAAGATCGTCTAAAATCCCGTCAGCAAAACGGTCCTTGAAATATCCGCTTACAAAAATGCCCATAGGGGGATTGATGTTTACGCGGGCAAAACCTGCCTTTAAATTACTCATAATTAAAACCTCCAAAAATAATGTGGAATGCAAATTTATTTACATTCCACATTCTATCATCATTATTTTTACAAGTCAATAGGATTAAACTGCTCTTTTTTAAATTTCGCAGGCGACATTCCGACCTGATTTGTAAACACGCGGTCGAAGTTTGAAACACTTTCAAAGCCGCAACGGAAAGCAACATCTGTTACCATTTGCCCGTCCCTGAGATACTTTTTGGCGTTGATTACCCGTATCGAGTTAAGATATTTCGGAAGACTCATTCCAGTGTATCTTGAAAAATATCTTGAAACGGTAAATTTACTCAAATGAAACTTTTCGGAAAGCAAATCAAGTGTTATTCTTTCGCTGAAATTTGCTTCAACAAATTTTATTATCTCTCCTGCATCCTCATTTTTTGTTCTTGCAGGTGAATTTTTGCTTAAGAGATGAAGAAGTTTGCACAAATTAAGTTTTCTTTCCGTTTCGGAATCGCAACTTTGAAGTTCTGCTATTATTGATGAAATTTTTTCTGAAAAACTATTTATATTGATAACAGTGCACGGAGTTCCTGCACAACTAAGGATATCGTCTTCAAGAGCAATTCGTATATCGTGTATATAAGACTCGTGAAAATTTACGGCAATCCTTTTTTGAGGAAGCACCCCTCCCGAAAGCGTAAGGTGGGGTATAAACGGAGGTATGATTGCAATTGTATTTTTGTCAAGTAAATACTCTCTGTCACCAACTATAAGGGTTCTGGTATTATTATAAACATACAGGATTTCATAATGACGGTGATAATGTGTACGAGGCATATTTCTTTCAGTAGTGTAGGTTGATTTCTCTATCTCGAAATCCATAACTTCACCTTCTTCCATTAAAAGTATAAAAAGTCTCGGTAGTATTGTCAAGCAAGAATTGTAAACTTTTTTATCAAACAAGGCAACAATTGTGTTGCTTTGTTTTTGTCTGTTATGATATCTTAGTATCAGGAGGCGATTTATAATGAAAGATATGATTAAAAAAATTGCGAATAATATGCTCTCAATTGACCAGGCATTTTCCGATGAGCCTTGTCCCATAAGTATTGTTGATATTAACAAATGGGAATGGGCACAGGGCGTCGGCATGTACGGTCTTTACAGATATTATGAGGTTACGGGGGACAAATTCTATTACGATTTCCTCCGTGACTGGTACGACAAGCGTATTAAGGAAGGACTTCCTTCCAAGAATATAAACACCTGCTCTCCCCTGCTTACATTTACATATGTTTGTCAGGACAGACCTGACTACAAGGAGATTATTGAGGAATGGGCCGAGTGGCTTATGAACGAGCTTCCCCGCACTCCCGAAGGTGGTTTTCCCCATTATGGCTCTGTCGGTTACTGTGATGACCAGATATGGGACGATACAATCTTTATGGGTGTTCTTTTCCTCGCAAGGGCAGGCGTTGTTTTAGGAAGAAAGGATTATCTTGAAGAAACAAAGCTTCAGTTCCTTATCCATATGCGCTATCTTACAGACCTTAAGACAGGGCTTATGTACCATGCGTGGAACTTTGCCGACAGAAGCAATTTCGGTAAAGCTCTCTGGGGCAGGGGCAACTGCTGGATAACGGTTGCTATTCCCGACTACATTGATATTATGGGAGACTACCTTGAAGATGGTATCAAGAGATTTTTAATTGGTGTTCTTTCTTCGCAGATTGAAGCACTCCGCAAATGCCAGGCAGAAAGCGGTATGTGGCACACACTTCTTGACGATCCCGAAAGCTACGAAGAATCATCTGCTACAAGCGGTTTCTGTTACGGTATTCACAAGGCAATCCGCCTTGGTTATGTTGGTGAAGAATACAAAGAATGTGCAAAGAAATCACTTGATGCAATGATTTCGCAGGTTGATGAAAAGGGCGTTGTACATAATGTTTCCTACGGTACAACCTGTAAATATGAACTTGATTATTACAGAAACATCAAAAAATGTCCTATGACATACGGTCAGGCACTTGCAATTTTATGTATAAGCGAAGGAATGAGGTAAAATATGCTTAAGAGT
>SVJW01000080.1 GCA_015068735.1 Oscillospiraceae bacterium | reverse complement strand
AAACCAACTGGAGGTAGGATACACGTTCGGCGCCAAAGTATATGCTCTTGTAACCAAAGATGAAGATGCACTAAGAGCAAACAGGAGCATACAAACGATCATACCTTTTCGCTTTTCTTTGTCAAAAAAGAGTGGTATAAATATTGCGGTTGCTCGCAGAATTACACAAACAAAATCAAGTCCGGAAAATTCCACATCCCACAAAAGCCATTCCACAAAAAACGGAATTACGAACGAGCCGGCACCGCTGAAAACATTCATATACACAAGGTTTGTTTCCCTGTAAGCACGGAATGTGAGTATTACCGAGAATATCGAACACAATCCGTATGCACACGAAAAAAGAAACGTTGAAAAATTAAGAGAAACATTTCCCCCGGCAAGTATGAAAAAGAAAATTGCCGCTACAGGATGTGCCAGCAGGATGTATATGCTGTTTGAGGTTTTTATCCGCATACTTCTTTTCACATAGTTTTTGCCAACTACCGTATTTGCATTTCCTATGAGTAGAATAATGAGCGTCAGTAAGTATCCCATAAAGCACCTCCGTTGATGTCATTATAGCATTGCTCCCTTGACAAAGCAAGAAAAAAGGCATAGAATAATAGACAAAAATTGACATGGAGGTGTTTTTCTTGAAATATCAAGTAAGTCCGGAGGTTGGGATTTCCGACTTTTTCTTTGCCGATATAATGACGAAATCAAGCCATTCTCACATACATAGCCATATGGAGTTTATATATGTATTAAAGGGATGTGTTACCGCCGATATAGCAGACAAAAATTATTCTTTGACCGAGGGAGATATGGCAATTTCAATGCCGTACGAAGCACACGGTTATAAATTCGGAGAAAACTCCTCTGCATTTGTCCTTGCCTGCCCTCCCGAATATCTTTCCGAATACCGACAGATGCTAAGCGGAAAGGTGTTTAATCCGCCTACAGTAAAATACGGTGATGTTAACCGTGTACTTATCAGAAACATTATTGACAAAAACTTTGAGGATGATTTAAAGAAAAAAGCGTTATTGTACAGCACGGTTTCGGATTTTCTTAATTCGTCGGAGCTGACCGACTCCCCCGTTTTTGAATACGACGTTTACAGAAAAGCTATTGTTTATATTTCCGAAAATTTCAAAGAAAATATAACCCTTGAAAAGACGGCTCTCTTCGTTGGTGTGTCTCCCGAACATTTAAGCAGAGTTTTAAACAGCAACGGTAAAAGAGGTTTTTCAGAAATTTTAAATTCTCTCCGCGTGTACGAGGCAAGGAAACTACTTGAAAGAGAAAACCTCCCCATAAGCGAGATCGCAATGGAATCAGGTTTCGGAAGTATTCGTAATTTCAACAGAATTTTTCAAAAATATTTTGGCTGTAAACCTTGCGATGTGCGAAAATTACCGTGTAGGTTGACACGGTAAGTCTGAGTGATATAATGAAGCCAAGGTGGTGTTATTATGAAATATACTGGAGAAAAATTAACAGAAATATCTTTCCCTTTAGGCGGTATAGGAACAGGGTGTATCGGTCTGGGTGGTGACGGCAGACTTGTTGACTGGGAAATCTTTAACCGACCGAACAAAGGAAGTATCAACAGCTATTCTTTTTTTGCGGTAAGAGCTATACAAGGCGATAAAATCACTGCTGCAGTTTTGAACGGTGATGCTCTAAAGGAGCATATGGGTTCATATGCAAAACAGGGACATTTCGGATATGGACACGGCGCAGATAAAAAGAAAATGTATGGATTCCCCCACTTTAAGAATGTTGAATTTCACGGTGAGTTCCCTATTTCAAACATACGTTTTCATGATGAGTTGTTTCCTGCAAATGTAAATATGACAGCATTCAATCCCTTTATCCCACGCGATGCAAAAAATTCAAGTATTCCTGCCGCATTTTTTGAAGTTGAGGTTCAAAATACTACTTCTGAAAATATAAAATATCAGGTTGCGTTTGCTATTGCAAATGCAAACAGAGAATCTATCAACGAGGCTTCCAAAAAAGACGGTTTTACCCTTATCAACTTACACGGGGCTATCGAAGAAAAAGACAGTACGGAATATAGAGAACTGACTGTTGCCACGGACTCTAAAAGGGCGTATGTGCAGCCGTACTGGTATCGCGGAAGGTGGTTTGATAATATTGTTACCTTCTGGAATGAATTTTCCAAGGAAAAGGAAATTAAAAATCGAACATACGACACACACGGCAAATGGGATAATGCAACACTTGTGGCAGAAATTGATGTCCCGGCATACGAAAAAAGAAGAGTACGGTTTATTCTTTCATGGAACTGTCCTAATAATTTTAATTATTGGGATAACAGCGAAGACGATTCCATCCGCAAGCCTTGGAAAAACTACTACGCAACTGTGTTTGAAAATTCCAAAGAATCGGCATGCTATTCCCTTTCAAACTGGGATGATTTATACAATCGAACATTAAATTTCAAGAATGCATTGCACGAAACCACACTTCCCCCCGAAGTAATCGATGCAGCTTCAGCCAATCTGTCGGTGCTTAAATCTCCCACCGTATTGAGGTTTGAGGATGGTTCCTTCTACGGTTGGGAAGGTGTTAATATGCATGACGGCTCTTGCGAGGGAACTTGTCAGCACGTATGGAACTATGCCTATGCTATGTGTTTCCTTTTCCCCGAGCTTGAAAGGTCTATACGGGAGAACGAATTTAGTTACTGCACGGCACCTGATGGCAGAATGGCCTTTAGAATTCCCCTTCCCCTTGGGCGTGATATCCCCCCTTACCGAGCTTGTGTGGACGGACAGATGGGAACTGTTATAAAATGCTACCGCGAATGGAAAATATCGGGTGATAACAATTGGCTTCGTGCCAATTGGGAAAATATAAAAAAGATATTGGAATATGCATGGAATCCGGAAAATTTTGACCGCTGGGATTATGACAGAGACGGCGTTTTGGAGGGAAGACAGCACCATACACTTGATATGGAAATGTTCGGACCGTCCTCGTGGCTTCAGGGATTCTACCTTGCGGCACTTAAGGCTGCATCTGAAATGGGAGAATTTCTGGGTGACACCGAAAAGGCGGAAGAATACCGCAGCATTTATGAAAAAGGCCGTAAATGGACAAAAGAAAATCTTTTTAACGGAAGCCACTTCATACAAAAAATTGATGTGACGGATAAATCAATTGTCGATAAATTTAATGCATCGGAGGACTACTGGAACTACGAAAAAAAAGAAATAAAATATCAGATTGCCGAAGGCTCTTCTATAGACCAGTTGCTCGGACAATGGCACGCCGACATTGTTGGTCTGGGCGATTTGTTTGACAAAGAGCAGATCGAAACGGCACTTTCGAACTTAATGAAAAACAATTTCAAGCCTTCTATGCGCTACTTTGCGAACCCGTGGAGAGTTTTTTCAGCAGATGACGAAGCAGGAACCGTTATATGTGATTATCCGGATGGAACGAAAAAGCCTGCCATTCCCATCCCCTACTGCGAGGAAACGATGACAGGATTTGAATATGCCTTTGCAGGACTTTTGTGTTCACGCGGGAAAACGAATGACGGTCTGAAGGTTGTGAAAGCCATTCGCGACAGATACGACGGCAAAAAGAGAAACCCGTGGAACGAGATTGAGTGCGGAAATAACTACGCCCGTTCAATGTCAAGTTATGCTCTTATCCCTATACTCAGTGGATTTGAGTTCGATATGCCTCACGGTCATATAGGTTTTAACCCGGTAAACCACGCAGATTTCAAATGTGTGTGGTCACTGGATTCTGCCTGGGGTGTTTTTGAGATCTGTGGCAATACAGCAAGAATAAATATCCATGAAGGCAGTTTAAAGATTAAATCATTGGGTGTTAAGTTCTGTGATAAAGTCACGAGCGTTAATATCGACGGAGAAAATATTATTTTTTCTTTTGAAAATGGTAAAATATATTTTGATGAAACAAATATATCCGAATGTGTGGAGATTTCAATATGAAAAATCTGGAAATAACAACATCTAAAATCGCAAAAATCTGTAATGTCTCCCAAGGAACCGTTGACAGAGCCTTAAACAACAGGGATGATATAAAGGCAGAAACAAAGCATAAAATTTTAGAAGTTGCACGACAGTATGGCTATCGGGAATATATTGACACTTTCCCCGATAATGTTTCGGGGCAAATCGGAATAATAGTATTCAATCTGAATAATGAATACTTTTCCGGTCTGATTACCGAGGTTGAGTACACGCTCAGAAAAGAGAAGCTTGGTGCCACGGTAATGATGAGCCACTACGACAAACAGTATGAGATTGAGTGTATTCGCAATTTATACAATATGGGAGTAAAAGGAATAATTTTATGCTCGGTAAACTCGGGCGAAGAATTCCAGAATTACCTTAAACTTTTCGATATCCCCATTGTTGCAGTTGGAAACAGAATCGACTCGCTCCCCTATGTGGGTATTGATGACTTTGCCGCAATGCGCGAAATGACGCAGAAGGTATTAAAAGAAAATCCCGAAAACATTGTATACTTATCCCCTGCTCTTGGTTATCCAGATGCTTCTGCACAAAGGAAGCGATACGAAGGATTTCTGAGCGCCATTGGAGATGCGAAATATTCTGTTGTAACAAATATAGAAGATATTAAAGAAGATTACGGCGAAAAAACAACCATTATATGTTCAAGCGATTACTATGCAATGCAAGTCTACTTTAAAGGAACAGAGGCAAAAGTAGTAGGGTTTGATAATATAAAGGCACTTGATAAGTATAATCTTCCCATAGATTCAGTTGGCTATTCTACGGCAGAGATTGCAAGAGAAGCTGTGAATATCATAAAAGGTGATAAAAGCGAAAGCGTAATTGTAAAACATTATTTAAAAGAATATACAAAAAATAGTTCAGGCAATGCCTGAACTATTTTTGTTTAAATGAATTAGTCGTCGATACTGTTATCTGTTGCTCTTTCGTAGATAGCCATAACTTCCTGTGAAGGTTTCTTATCAATAAGAGTAACAACAACGGCTGCTATTGCACCTAAAATGAAGCCTGGAATAATTTCGTAAACACCGGTAATTGCAGTAAGTGTCTGTCCTCCACACACGGGAAGCCAAAGCCAAGCCATATCAACAACTGCACCTGTTACAATACCTGCAACCGCACCCTTGTATGTAAAGCGTTTCCAGAAGAGAGAAAGAAGAACTGCAGGTCCGAATGCTGCACCGAAAATACCCCATGCATTTTCAACGAGGTCCATAATCGCCTGAGCAGCTTTACCCTTACTGCTTGCAATGAAGTATGCCACAACAGCAATTACCAAAACCACAATACGGCTTACCCAAAGAATTTCCTTGTTAGAAGCTTTCTTTCTTACAAGGGGCTTATAAAGGTCACTTGTAAAGGAAGATGCCGCAACAAGAAGCTGGGAATCTGCAGTTGACATAGATGCTGCAATGATTGCCGCGAGAAGAAGTCCTGCAATAAATCCGGGGAATACATCACGGGCGAGCTCTACGAAGATGAGAGACTGCTTTCCTTCTG
>SVJW01000079.1 GCA_015068735.1 Oscillospiraceae bacterium | reverse complement strand
TGCCGATAATACAGCTTTCAACTGTAATACCTGCCTTGGGCATAATTACTGCATTAGCCAAAATGACCCCTCCTAAATATTTTAATATATTAATGTTTAATAATTATCCACATTTCATTATACTACACCATAAATTTGTCGTCAATCGGTTTCGTTCATTTTTTACCGGTTTTAGATTGACGGAACAGGAAATTTTCAATATAATAAAGAAAAAGGTGATATTATGATCAGTAAATTGCAATTTTATATAAGTAACTACACAAATCCGTACCGTAATTTAGCTACGGAAAAATTTCTGTTTGATAACGTAGCAGATGATTGCCTAATCCTCTATCTGTGGCAAAATCAGAACACCGTCGTTGTCGGCAAAAACCAGAATGCCCTCACCGAATGCAAATGCTCCCTTCTTGAAAAAGAAGGCGGCTTTCTTGCCAGAAGACTTTCCGGTGGCGGAAGTGTTTTTCACGATCTGGGAAACCTCAATTTCACTTTCCTTTGCAAAACGGAAAACTACGACCTTACTAAACAAATGCAGGTTATTAAAGAAGCCTGCGCTCTCGGTGGAATTTTCGCAGAAATTTCAGGCAGAAACGACATTCTGACGGATGGAAGAAAGTTTTCAGGAAATGCTTTCTACAATTCAAAAGGCAAATCCTATCACCACGGAACTATACTTATAAATGCCGATAAAGAAAAGCTTCAACGGTATCTTACCCCACCCAAAGCAAAGCTTCAGACAAAGGGGGTTAAATCGGTAAAATCCCGTGTAATTAACCTTTCGGAAATCAATCCTGCCCTCACGGTTGAGGATATGAAGGAATATATGCTTTCCGCGTTTGAAAAGGTGTACGCTCTACCCATTGAGGAATTCAAAATTTCCGATACGGAAGAAATAATAACTCTTGCGAAAAAGTATTCCGCGTGGGAGTATCTGTACGCACCATCTCTCCCCTTTACATTTTCCTGCGATGGAAATTTCCCCTGGGGAAATATCGAAATTCAGCTTGATGTAAAAAGTGGAATTATACAGTCGGCACAAATTTTTACCGATGCGATGGACCACACTCTTTCCGATATGTTGAAAGAAGTATTTTCAGGTTGCATATTCCGTATAGAAGAAATGGAAAAATCCATTCTTTCAAAGATTTCTGCGCCCGTCTCCACAGATATTTTAAAGCTGTTAAAAGACCAGGAACTTTGACATATTTTTTACCACTCGTCATTATATCAACTTTCATTTTGTTTGTCAATATATTTAAATACGAAACCAAATCGAAAGTTGGTTTTTTAAAAAGAAAAGCGTTTACCTCTTTTTTTGAGATAAACGCTTTTTTAATTTTTAAAGTACCAAAGACGGAGCAGTATATATTCTTGCGCCAAGCTCAGAGTTGAGCATATAGAGGCTCTTGGGATCTGAACCGAAAAGCTCCATTTTTGTAATAAGGTCGTTTGCGTTTTCTTCTTCCTCGCCCTGTTCTTTTACAAACCAGTCAAGGAACTGCATTGTACGGAAATCCTTTACATCGTAAGCCGCTGCATAGATGTCGTTGATAAGGGATGTAACATATTCCTCATGCTCCAGACCTGCCTTGAGAACTGTCATATCGCTGTCAAGAACCTTGTCGGGCTTTGCAATAGCTTCCAAAGTTACCTTTTCGTTGTTGTTAAGAAGGTAGCGGTAGAAAAGCATTGCATGGTCTCTTTCCTCCTGCGCCTGGATATAGTACCAGTTTGCAAATCCGTCAAGACCTCTGTCCTCAAAATAATTTGAGAAATCAAGGTAGAGATATGCAGAATATAATTCTTTGTTAATCTGCTGATTGAGAAGCTCTCTTACTTTTTTATCCATCATATTATATTCCTCCTTTTTTTAATATTATATCATATTTTTTACTTCAATGCAAGATTGACAACAAATAAAAAACTGATATAATTATCATATTGAGGTGATTGTATGTTATGGGAAAATCTTCGTGAAGAAGAGTTTGATAATGCAATAAAAGAATCAAAAGGACTGTGTATCCTCCCCGTGGGTTGTCTCGAAAAACACGGTCAGCATCTGCCAGTGGGAACGGATGTAATTCATATAACTGAAATTGCAAAAAGGGCGGCAGAAATCGAGACCGCAATGGTCTTCCCCACTATGTATTTTGGTGAGAAAACAGGGGCAGGCGAATTCAAGGGGACTGTCATCTTTTCCCCCGAATTAAGGCTGCAGATATTAAAGGAAACCTGCAACGAAATCTACCGCAACGGTTTTGATAAAATCCTTATCTATAACGGGCACGGCGGAAACCAGACGATGATTTCCTATTTTTCAAGAGGGGTGCTTTACGAAAAGACCCCTTACAGCGTATTTGACTATGCACTCGGCTCTGATTTTGCGACACCTAAGAAGCTTCTCAACGAAGGCTACAAATACCTCACAACCGAGGACAGAAAGATTCTCCAGTCCTATAATGACGAAAAGAAGCGTTTCGGTCACGCTGATTTCATTGAGACGGGTTGGGTATACGGCACTCGCCCCGAAATGGTAAGGCTCGACAAAGTCTATGACGAAAGCTACGAATCCACACACCGATTCGACGAGTTCAACAAGCTCCGCATCAATACGCCATTTGCGTGGATGGCTAACTTCCCCAACTCTTACGAGGGCGATATGCACGATGGTATGAACGAAAGAATCGCCCGTGCAATGGTGGATTATTCCGTAGGAAAGTTGTGCGAGGTAATAAAGTTTCTTAAAGAAGAAACTATTTCCGATGAATATAAAAAAGAATGGATAGCAAAACAGCATTGACAGTGCTGTGCTTTTACTGTATAATACCCTTGGTTTTTGCAATATAGGAGGATTTATTTTATGGTTACTGCAGTACTCATTATTTCATATCTTGTATTTTTGTGCAGAGGCGTTCCCGATTCCATTATCGGAGCGGCGTGGCCTGCTATGTATACGGAATTTGAAGTTTCAGAATCACTTTTGAGTGTTCTTACAATCGGCGTTTCCTTTTTTACGGCAATTGCAAGCCTTCTGTCTGCTAAGATTATATTGAGGTTTGGAATGTGGAAAACACTTGTTATTTCTTTACTTCTCCTTGCCTGCACCGTTTTAGGATTCGGTTTAAGCGAAAGCTTTATTCTTCTGTGCTTCTTGTCTATTTCCATCGGACTTTGTGCAGGAACTATCGACAATGCTTTAAACGGCTACCTTGCAACCAGATATAAAGCAGTATTTATAAACCTGCTTCACGGGTTTTACGGACTGGGCGCAATTCTCTCCCCCTTCTTGATTTCCCTTGCAATTTCCAAAGGCAGCTGGCGCGACGGATATTACCTTGCCTTCTATGTTCTTATGGGCGTATGGGCACTCCTTCTGATATCGTACTTTGCGTGGAAAAAGGTTGGTAAAAGTGAAACCACTCAAAGCTCCGAATCCGAGGATGCAGTAGCTATCCCCCTCAAAAAGCAATTAAAGAACAGAAAAATTATCCTTGCTTGCCTGGTGGGGCTGACGACAAATGCACTTGAATATTCCACCGGTGTGTGGGGTGCAACATTCTTTGTTAACAGTCGCGGAATTTCCGAAGCGGTTGCAGCTTCCATAATCACGGTTTTGTATGTGGGAATGACCGCAGGCAGACTTTTAGGTGCATTTTTGACAATCAAGATAACCCCCAAGAAGTTGATAGCAATTGCAATAGTTATTATGATTCCTGTTTGTATTTTGTTTATGTTTGACTTGGGTGTTACTATGTTTTATATCCTTATGTTTATATTCGGTTTTGCAAACGGCCCCGTTTATCCTCTGCTGATTTCGGGCACTCCCGAAATTTTCGGCAACAAAGAATCACAAAGCATTATAGGAACAGAGCTTGCAGCAGCATACGTAGGCTGTATGCTCACCCACGTGATACTTGGAATTTTAGTTAAATTAATTTCCATTGCAGTATTGCCCTATTATGTGATTATAAGTTTTATACTTATGGCTGTTGTTTATATGACGTTTATAAAAGCAACAAAGCAGGAGTAATATTACTCCTGCTTTTCTTTTTATCAGTCTGCTTTTATTCCTTTTTCTCTGCAAAGCTTCAAAAGAGGTTCTGTGGGGGTAAATGCTATGTCAACCTCGCCGCCTTTTACAGTTGTCATTGAAATGATATACTCACCGTCGGGAGTGAAGCAAGGATGGGGGTCAAGGTGATAAACTTCACCGCCGTACCTGAAATTAGGTTTTGGCATTGCGGAGAAAATGTCAATTTCCTTACCGCTTTCTCTGTCGAAGAACACGGTGCGACACGGTCTTTGATTCCATTTATAGGGAGAGTCGTCGCCAACCCATAGCTTGCGGTCATTGGTGTGAACGTGGCACATACGGTGCTTCCACACGCTGTTTAATTCTTTTGTATGGATATTGTATTCATATACATCACCAAGAAAATCGGGCCAGCAAAGCCAACCGTCCTTTGACCAGAAATCGTGGCAGATAATTGAATCGTTGTGCCTGAACCAGTTATTGGGAAGGACATTTTCAAGCCTTGTTCCCTCTGTGTCCATCAGCCACATTCGCTGGTCTATGTCGAAACGCTCGCCTGTATTCCCGTCAATTTCCCAGTCCTGATCAATAAGAAACAGCTTGGGATCGACTGGAGAAAACATTGCGTGGTCGTAATAGCGTGCGAATTTATGAATGAGCTTTACCTCACCCGTTTTTATATTGCCTGTTGCGATATATGTTCTTCCGCCAATTCGCATATCCATAATGATAAGCTCGCCGTCACAGTTTATATTGAGATGTGTTGAAATCTGGTCAATACGGCGACCTGAGATAATTTCTTCGGGTACTTCTAAAATCTTTGTGATATTACCCTCGATATCAACGCGGAAAATCTCGTGATTTATAGCAATAATTGCATCGTGAGTTCCGGGGATAACATTGGGCTGGCTGGTGTTCATACTCGCGTGGGGGAAGTTTCTGATAAAAGGATTTTCGGGGTCCATACTCATCACGCCAAGATGGTGATTCTGTGCAGGATAGTCAATACACTTAAACCACAGATACTTGCAGTCGTATGTAAGTCCCATATCGCAGAAGTAGTAATTCAGTTGAAGGCGCGCAACCTTTTCTTTGAGTATGTAGCTTTTTACGCCTGTATTTTCGTCTGTATATTCTTCAAAATACGGATGTTGTGAAATGTCGAACATAGTCTTTCCTTCTTTCCTCTGCAAACAAAATAATGAGTTCAATCTTTTGAACTCATTATATCATATAAACTTTTTATAAGCAATAATTATTTAGGAATAATTACACAAAAGAAGTACCGAAGCGACACCGAATGCCATACCTACCCATTGTTTTTTTGTAAGCTTCTCTTTAAAGAACAGAAGCGCACAGATTGTTGTAAGCACCAGTCCGCCACCGTTTACCGTGGGGAAGAAAACAACGGTATCAAGTTCCCCGGAAAGGAAAAGATTCAGTTTGTGGTTTGCCGCTGCACAGGCACCGCAAACAACAATCCACAAAAGAGGAATGGGAGTGAAAATCTTGCCGAGAGCCACGGTATCGCTATGCTTTCTCATTTCAAAAATTGCAAGCACTGCCGAGAAAACTGCCCCTACAATGAATGCAACCACCAGAAAGCCG
>SVJW01000012.1 GCA_015068735.1 Oscillospiraceae bacterium | reverse complement strand
GGTTAACTCTGTCTCCGCATCTCGCTGAAAGGGACAGCTACCTTTTGTCACAGCGAGCCTAACTTTTAACGTCTGTGTTGACGGAGTCATTGTACATCAACAAGAAATTTTTGTCAATGCGGATTTTATCGAAGAGTTTAAAAAATTTTTTCATGGTCAATAATATTTGGTTTGGGCTTTGAAAAAAATATTTTTCTCTCCATATATATAACGACATCAGAACGCAAAAATGTTCCTGAGTTTTGAAATAAGTTGAAAAATATTTCTTGCTTTGCACCTGCCGCCAAGAAGAAAAAGTTTTTTCTTCTGAGTGTTATTGAATTATTACATTCTTCCTTGAAGAATTTTTTTGATAACCTTAACGGTTATACTGCGAGGGTATCACCCTCGTAATTCCCACAGAGCACAGAATGTTTTTGTTGTCAAGAGAAGAAGTGAAGCGGCTCTTGATAACGGAAACAGGCTGTGGTATAAAAAGGTTAATCACTAATACCGTGATAAAAACTCACTCAACGTGATATTGAAATTCAGTTTATTATGTGCAACAATATATTCAGAAAGAGGCGTCACTTTCAATTCATAAAACGAGGTATTTGTTATGAGATTAAATATAGGTGAAACAATTAAAATGTTAAGAAAAGAAAGAGAGATTACGCAAGAAGAATTTGCAGAAGTGCTTGGTGTTTCTTGTCAGTCTGTATCCCGTTGGGAAAATGATTTATGTTATCCCGACATTGAGCTTATACCAACCATCGCAGAATTTTTTGGTATATCAACCGACAGACTTATGGGAGTGGATGAAACAAAAGAAAAAGAAATGGTTAACAGTTACCTTGAAGCTTTTCAGAATGAAATCAGTAAAGGGAACATTGACGAGTGTATCACTATTGCCCGTAGGGGTGTTAAAGAGTTTCCCAACAACTATACTCTGCTTAATAAACTTATGTACGCTCTTTTTGTTTCAGGGGATGATGACGGTAACATACCTGAATGGAAAGAGAACATGGAAAAGTACGATGATGAAATTACCGCTTTGGGCGAAAGAATAATGAAGTACTGTACCGACCAAAATATCAGACTTGAAGCAACGGCTCGACTTGCTTTCAATCATTGTTGTCAAGGCAGAAAAGAAATCGGTAAAAAGATTTATGCTACCTTGCCACCGATGAAGCTCTGCCGTGAAAATCAAATCTGGTGGTCATTAGAAAAAGAAGAGAAGCTACCTTTCCTGCAAAATGCAATTATGGAAAGCTACAGAAACCTAAGCAGCTTTATTTGGCTTTTGGCTGACGCTGATATTCTTCCTGTTGAAACGGAGCTTTTAGTTTTAAAGAAGGATTTTGAAATAGAAGAGATTATGCTCGACGGTAATCGTCCTAAAAACAGTTGGGGTGATGTGTGGATTGAATATGATATAGCGAGCAAATATGCGGTGCTCAAGGATTATGAAAGCATGTATGAGCATCTGCACTTGGCAGTCAAAAGAGCAAAGGACTGTGACAACCGCCCCGAGGAAGAAACATATAGTGCACTCTTGGTTGGTGAAATTACAAAAAGAAGAGTTGATTTTGATACTGCTGACAGCCGACCTCTCTGTGAAATTCTTCGTGACAAATGGTTACAGGATAAAGACTTTGACTGTGTTCGTGATGAAGATGAGTTTAAAGAGATTATAAAAAGCTTAAGTTAAATAGCAAACATAACTCCCGTTAGGAAGCAGAAGCTCTGCAATCTTAACGGGAGTTGTTTTAACTTGGCGCAGTTTGATTTGTTTTCAGACAGAAAATATGATAAAAGTGTGGTTGGTGGTACATATATTGGGACTTTACGTGGTGGACGTGCGGTTTAATATTGCATTTGCATTAGTAATAAGAGTATAATAAGAACGTAATTTATTATTCAGGGGTGGATGTGTTTTATGCCTGACCTAAATGATTTTTATGCTTTTAAAATGACCTCTTCAAGCAGCAACTCTGATAAAGGAAAAAACTATACTTCAAGCAACGGTAACGGAAGTGGAATGGGTTGTAGTACTACCGCTATTGTGATTTGTGTTACTATTTTCGCATTATATTTAATCGGTAAAATTTCAGGATAGTGTTTCTATATCAAAATGCAATGTGTTATTTGATGTAATCAGTTGAAATTTGTAATAAAAATGTGATATAATTTTTGTTAATGTATTGTAATCTTAACATTATTTTCTGTTAAAGGGAGCATTTATTATGGCAAGACAAAGAAAGAGTGATATTTTAAACAAAGAAATATTTTGTGATATTGATCAATCACTTGATATAGTTACTGCATTTTTTTCAAGTGACGAAAGTTTTATCTCTCTTTATATGTCTGTTCAAGAGGAAATGTGGAAATGCGACCCCGATCTGATGTTCTGCTCTAAAAACGGTCTTATAGGTCTTTCTAAAAGAGATGAAAAATATCGTTTCTTTATTGCTCCTTCCGAAGATTCATACGATATAAAATTTGCTCACATTGAAAACAAAATGGATTTCAACGCTTCTAACATCAACAAATACATAAAAGAATGCGAAAAATGTATCCTTTTTGTATTGCAGCACCCTGAATGTGTAAATAAAAAAATAGTAGAAGATACTGAACTTTCCGATATTTATTCAAGTGTTGCACTTAACAGAAATCAAAGGAAATTCTGCAAAAGTGCCGCATCAAAAAATATAAGATTATTGGCACCGGCTGGTTCTGGCAAAACCTTTTCCTTGTTATGGAGATGTAAATTCATTACGGAGGACTATGCAAGAAAAGGAAAGGTTCCACCATATTTCTTGATTGTTACTTTTACAAGAGCTGCAAGTGCTGAATTAGAAGACAGACTTAAGAGCAATCCTGAATTCAAAAATATAAGAGCAACTGTGAGAACTCTCAATTCTTGGGGAAATGAGCAAATACGAGTTGCGAATAAATCATTGGTAACAAACAAGGTGGAACGAACAAAGCTTGTTTTTAACGATTTAAATTCTGTAATAACTAAATTCCCCGGAATTTATTCTATGATTAAATCTTCAAGAACAAAATACAGAAATGCAGAACTTATTATTGATTTAATTGATTTGATTAAAAGTTTAGGTTTTGACCATTGTATGACAAAAGCTGACTATAAAAATCATTGCCGACAGTTAAAAGACTTGGGGCTTCTTAATCTGTTAAACGAAGCATATATTAAACTGCTAAATGCCCAAGGCATTGACGCACTTGATAAAAAGAAGTCCGAACAAGCGATTTCTGATTTCTTTAAGTTTTGGAAAAAGTCTGTTGTTAAACTTAACGAGAATCTGAGATATACTCTTGAGGACCAAAAGTATTGGGCATTGCAAATTCTTAAATCTAACATTGAACAAAAGAAATATCCTAAAGGAGTTGTAAAATACAGTCATATTTTGATTGATGAATTTCAGGATATTAATCCGTTGGATATGGCTTTGATAAATGCTATCAGCATATATCACGGTGCTGGTAAGAAAATCAGTGTTACAATTGTTGGTGATGATGACCAAGCCATATTTGGTTGGAGGGGCACTACTCCTAAGTATATTCTTTACCCGGAGAAATATATGGGTTGTTCGTTTGAAACCATTGTTCTCAACGAAAACTATCGTTCTCCTAAAAAGATAGTTGAATTGTCGCGCAGACTTATTGAACACAATAAGGAAAGAGAACCAAAAGAATTAAAATCCAAAGCACCCGGAAAACCTATAGTGAATGTTATCAGCCGTCAGAAATATATGACGGTAGTGGATGCCACAATAAGAAAAATACACGAACTGATTGACGAAAACGGCTGTAAGAATGTTGCTGTTATTGGCAGAAAACAGGCAGCAATTTTTCCTTATCAGATTATGCTTTCTTCAGAGGGAACAAATTATTCCGTTGATGCCGATATTGATATTTTTTCGGGCGAAGCTATGAAATCCTTGCACGAAATAATCAAAATTGTGTATAGAGCGAAGGATTTGGATAATGATTCTGTTTGCAAAGAGCTGTTGCAAATATGCAATAAAGTTTTTAGATATGACCTCAGTAAAACAGAAGAAAATCAAATATTCAGATATCTTGAAGAACGCCAACCTGAAGATTTTATGGAAGCGTTAGAGGTTTTAAGAACTTATCCCGAAGACATCAAAGGCTATTCAGCAGAAAAACTATACGAAATACTTTACGATACTGTATCTGCTGATACCGTTTATGAATTTATGCAACGCATTGTTGAAGATTTTGAAGGCCTTTCAAAAGATTACAACAAAGCTGACGAAGATAATCACTATAAAGAACCTCAATTCTTTCGCTTGACCGAAGTCGCAAGAAAGTATGGTGATGATTTCAGAAAATTCTGGAAAGACATTGATAAAGCGCAAAGGAATGTGTGTGCCGAGGACAGCAAAATTACATTAATTACTGCCACACGATCAAAAGGTCATGAATATGATGGTGTAATTATTCTCGACTGTTATGACAATGAATGGCCCAATTCTCTGGCTGAAGACATTGAAGAAGAACGCAGATTAATGTATGTTGCAATGACAAGAGCTAAAAAATACCTTTATTTCATTTCTTCAAGCGACAAAGAACAAAGCAGATTTATTTCAGAAATGGGTCTTTCCTAATAATAATAACATCCTTGCAAATTGGCAAATACCGCTTTTTTGCAAGGATGTTTAATATATAGACTAGTCTTTTTTGAATATATGTTCTCTATGATAGGTGAGATATTTTTTATTTGCTTCCGTCAAAGGAATTAATATGTTTTCATTTATGTTAAGAGCACTTATATCATCATATTTTAAATGTTTTGAAATCATTGTTTTTCCATTGTCAGCAAAAGAGATTAGTCCTGAATCAAATAGTTTATCGTGGTTAGGACAAAGCAAAAAGCCATTTTCAACATCAAGTTTTTCACTTGCTTCACTTTCACACCATGGTTTAATATGGCTGGCAATTAACAAAGCTTTATCGGTTATCGAACACAAACAACATTTTTGGTATCGTTCTAAAAGCTGTTGTCTAAATTCACTTTGATTGACTCTTGCTTTTATGATGACATCCTTTTCTTTGCCCTCTAATTTGCTATCTGTTATGCCTTTTTCTATAGAGATTATATGTTTCAACAATTCTTTTTCTTGTTTGTTTTTTACATTGTCTTCAGGAATAATTGGTGGCTCATTATAAGGATAATATGGAACAGCATTGATTATTGGAACTGCATTACTCATGGCCACATATCTCCCTACAAACGATCCAATTTTCACCATTTTCAGTATATTGTTTTACACACCAATTTTCAGCTATTGCCAAATACTTCTTTCCGCACTGTGGGCAAGTCCAAAAGATAGCATCTCTTGTGTTTTTAGCACCTTGTGAAGATATATCTTCCATTCCAAACTTCGCTAAATCCTTTTGTATTTCTTCGGTTGTCCCTCTCGTATAATGAGTTCCGTGTAATATATTTCTTTCTTCCATTTCTCTCATCAAGTTTATTAATGTGTTAGGAACCGGATATTTTTCTCCTTTAAAATATATACTATTATTATCAAAAAGACACTGTTCCTTTTGGTAATTTTGTATCTCAGCTATAGTTAAAGGTGTAAAAAAGAACATTTCTAGAATGAACTGTTTTTTAGTGTATTTGTCTTTTTCACCATCTGTTAAAGTTGAAGCTTTTCTAAGAGTTTTATACTCTTCTATAGCTTTGGAAATTTTTTCTGCTTCAATCCTGCTGATGTTTTTTATTGGTGCTGCACTTTTAGGCTTGAAATCTTTAAAGTCTATTGTATAATCAAATCCTGCAGAATCAAACAATGCCTTTAAGTGGCTAACTTTGTTTTGTATATCTTTTGCAGAATTTCCATGTTCACTTAAAAAAGTTTCGATTATTTGTGACGTGCTGTTCTCCATTGAACATGGAATATTAGAAATAAGTTGCAAATATCTTTTTGTTGTACTAATATATTGGTCTGCACTTTTTTTATTCCTTGTGGTCAGATCTTTTTTTGCAAACTCAAAAAAATATTTAAAATTATCATCTGAAAGCGTAGTCAAATCATTCAATGCCCGGCCTGACAATAGAATCTGATCATCTGAAGATTTTAACTTTTTTAATTCCTCAAGTAATTCTTTTCTATCCATTTTCACACCTCATGTTAATTTTAATTAATTATATCACATATCAATTAAATTCACAACTATTGCGAATTGCAAAACAACCAAGTTTTTATTAGGATATTTTGATGCTGAAGAGGGTGAAATTTACTATGTTTAACATCCGTATATTGTATAATGTATGTAGCACTTATGAACACTTGATTTCTTTCGTGCAGAATGATAAAATAATTCTGTTACAATTGTCATTAGTATAAAAATATTTGAGGTTTAAAATGAGATTTAACGATAAACAAGTAGAAGGAATTCTTACTATATTACAAAATAACATAACGCGTAAAACAGAACAAAGTTTAATCGAGTATGAAAAAACACTTTTATCTGTAGTTGAAAAATTAGAGAGTTGTGGTTGGACATTGCCAACTGAATTGGGCATTTATGCGATAAATGTCATAGGCAAAACGGATAAAATCTCTGATATTGATAAATTTTTTGTTGGGTTCTTTTCTGACAACCGGTATGAGCATTTTAACAATATAATTAAAAAAATATTGGAATCACCTATTGAAGATGGCCTTAAAAAATTAATTGAAGAATGTAAATTTGCATTTGAAAACAAAAAATACGCAATCTGTGCTGACTCATTAATCTCTGCCATAGAAGGTATTTTATCAACTTTTTGGGATAACAAATCAAACACAAAAATGATGCAGGTTTGTAAAGCCAAGGTAGATGAATTTGCAAATGAAACTGAACATATTACCAAAAAATATTTATGGATTTCTTATGACAAGTTTATTCGGAGGTTATATGAAAAGAATGATTTTGCCGATGATGAACCGAGTTTTATAAACCGTCATTGGCTTCTCCACGGGCGGTCTGCATATGAAATAGACGAAACAGACTGTTTGAGGTTGTTCAATGCTATATCAAGTATTTGTGTAATTAAGAAAAACGAAAAGTAATTAAAAGAAAAAATTCATACCATATAAGCCAAAATTAATCGCTGTCAACCACAACATATTGTATGATTTTTTTGAATTTTGCTCTGTATGCGATAGAAATTTTTGAAATGACCAATGGTATCATCAAAGAAAAATTATCTAATAAAAGGCATTTTTAACGCTAAAAGCTAAGCACGACCTACATTACCGTAAGTCGTGCTTTGTCCAATCATATTCAATTTAACTGTATATCAGCTCGCTACATACAGCATCTCGCGCTCGTTGCTGAATGTTACCCATTCTCTGTACCCATTCAAGTTGGTCTCGCTCTTTAAGTTCTTCTGTTACCCCTTCTGCCTCTTTCATCTGCTCAATCAGAAGGTCATACATTTCATTCGCCTGACGGTCAATATCTGCAAGATACGGCCAAAGTGTGCATTTAGTTACCATCAGCATAAATATACCTCGTTTGTTGTGTTCAAGGTAGTTTTTGTGCATCATACCCCATTTGCCGATGATGATATTTGCTTGTTCTGGTGGCAGGATGATGTTTGGAATGAGAAAGCCATTGACTTGGCGATAGGTGATTTTTGTTTTCTCTTTCATTTTACACACCTCCTTTTGAATTCACAACAAA
The DNA here is from genome assembly GCA_015068735.1 of Oscillospiraceae bacterium. Classification (GTDB taxonomy): domain Bacteria; phylum Bacillota; class Clostridia; order UMGS1883; family UMGS1883; genus UMGS1883. Next base: position 37,288 of record SVJW01000012.1, on the reverse strand, counting down.
AGTATCGTATGTAAATCTTGCACCGAATCTAAAGCCTGAAACAAAACCGTCAGCAATGCTGATGCTTGAAAATTCATTATATTTGCTCACATAATTTGCAAACTTCTCTTTTTCTTCGTCAGACAGTTTTGCTGCCAGTTCTTCCTCTTTCTTTACAAGCTCGTTTAACTTCTTTTTTAGGCGGGGTGTTATTTCTGTGGTGAGCTCTTGCGGCTCAAGATTTCCGTAGAATAATTCTTCAATTATATTTGACATTATGTAATCCTCCATATAGATTTATTTATACCTACAATTCAATCTTTTGGGCTGATTACAAAAGCCGAAGGGGACAACTTCCTTACGGAGTGTCCCCTTCGGGGCACCCTTCATAAGGAAGTTGGTACCCCAAGGTGGCTTCTGTAGTAAAAATATTAATTTTTCACGGTGTAGCTTATGCTATGCCGTTTTTTTCTTTTGATCGTTTGCTGTTAATGTGCTTCTGATAAAGAGCTTCCATTTCTTCTGCTGAAAAGAATTTGATGATGCCGACACCTTTTGGCTGATTACAAAAGCCGAAGAGGACAACTTCCTTACGGAGTGTACCCTACCCTGCGTATTTTTTATTTTGTCATGATCCCTTTTATCGCGAAGAGGTTTTTCACTTGATTTAAACATACTATTGTGCTATAATGATATTATAAATTTGAATTATAGAAAATCAAGGAGATATCAGAAATGGTAAAAAGAAAGATTTACTTCGTTCAGACCGGCTGCGTATTCAATAACGAACACTTTTTACCTTATGCATCAGGGGTTCTTGCTGCATATTGTTTTGACAATCCTACAATTCGTTCCGCCTATGAATTATCGGATATTATTTACAAGTGCGATGATTTTGACAAAACAGTCAGCAATATAACAACCCCCTCGGTTATAGCTTTTTCTAACTATATGTGGAATTTCAGATTCAATCTAAGACTTGCCGAAAAAATGAAGAATCTCTTTCCCAACTGTATCATAATTTTCGGCGGTCATCAGATTTCAGATACAACCGAATGGCTTGAAAAATATCCCTTCATTGACATAAGTATCTTCGGAGAGGGAGAGATTGTACTTTCAGAAATTCTCCTGTCCTTATGTAACAATAAAGATCTTTCCGATATTCCTAACATCTCTTACCGTAACGGTAACGGGATAATAAAAAACAGAACGCAAAGCATTTGCTTTGATATCAACCGAATCCCTTCCCCGTACATAAACGGAATCTTCGACAGCATCATAGAAAACAATACAGACAAATTTGCTGCAATTATCGAAACATCCCGCGGATGTCCTTATCACTGTGCATATTGTGATTGGGGAGATTACAATTCACCTGTAAGACATTTTAAAGTTGAAAGAATAAAACAGGAAATAGAGTGGTTAGGAAAGCATTCTGTTGTTTTTGCCGTCCTGGCTGACTCCAATTTTGGCATAATAAAATCCGATGAGGATATAATAGATAGCTTTGTCGGAACGAAGCAAACCTATGGCTATCCGAAAGCTGTGGAAATTGCATTTGCCAAATACAGTCCGGATCGTGTGTTTTCGATGAACAAAAAGCTTTATGAAAACAATATGAGCCGCGGAGCAACCTTATCTATGCAGACACTTTCTCCGGAAGCATTGAAAAACATCGGAAGAGATAATATGACCCGAGAAAAATTTTCAAAACTTATCAAGCTTTATTCTCAGAATAACATCCCTGCTTATACTGAACTGATTCTGGGTCTACCCGGAGAAACATACGAAAGTTTTTGCGAGGGAATTGATTATCTTCTCGATAACGGCCAGCACAATTCCATTCATGTTTTCTTCTGCGAAGTTCTTCCGAATGCAATTATGAATAGTAATGACTATATCAATAAGCATGGCATTGAGATGCTAAAACGGGACTTTTGTTTACGCAACGGCATTTCCTCAGACGGTATAAGCGGAGAGTCGAAAATAATAGTCGGAACCAACACTATGAATAAAGAAATGTTTCTCAGAGCAGCTATTTACGCTTTTATCGTTCAGGCTTTTCATAACTTCGGATTGTTAAGAGTTCCCGCACTTTTTTTTCACTATGAAAAAAATATGAAATACTATGAATTTTATAATCTTTTGATAGACTGGTTGATCACAAACAACGATTGTTTTACCGGCAAAATTTTTGAAAAATTTTTCATAAAATATAAAAATTGTATTTTAGGAAAAGACACAGATACATATGAAAATCCCAATTTTGGTTCAACTCAGTTCAATCTGGCTGACGGAGCTTTTCTGGAATTGATCAGTTCTTATTCTTATTTTTATAAGGATATGAGAAAATTTGTGGAGTCTTTGCCCTGTTCTGATGAAATTACAGACGAAATCATTCGTTTTCAGGAATCAATAATCCGCAAACCAGACAATATCAGTACAGAAGAAAGCTTTGAATATAATTGGGTTGACTATTACGACCAAGTAATTAAAAACGGTAAAAGCCTTTTGAAAAAGGAAAAACTTACATTAAAAATTCTCCCTTCTCCTGAATACTACGATATCATTTCCTATACACAGGCGATTTCAATCAAAGGACGGCGTATAGGAAAAAGCATCACACTTAACGAAAAGGATGCTTTTTCCATCAGTATAAACTAAGGAGTGTTGTGTATGAAAAACATATATCTTGTACAAGCCGGCTGTTTGTACGGTGACACTTATTATCTTCCTTATGCAGCCGGAATGCTCGCTGCGTTTGCGATGAACGATCCTATGCTTAAAGAAGAATGCACAATAAAAAGAATCATTTATTCTCTTGAAGATATTGATAATGCTATATCAAATATGGAAACCCCATTTTTCGTAGGCTTTTCCAACTCAATATGGAATTACAGATACAATCTCGAATTTGCCAAAAAGCTCAAGTCCAAATTTCCACATTGCCATATTGTCTTCGGTGGACATCACATTCCCCCCGATATAAGCTATCTCGAAAAATATGACTTTATTGATTATCTCATCCACGGTAAAGGTGAAGAAGCTTTCAGAGATCTGATAAAGCATCTTATTGGTGCTGAAAAAATTGATAACATTCCCAACATATCCTACCGCAAAGGATCACGTTCCGTAAAAGCTCCAACAAAAAAAATAACACTGTGTGACTATCCGTCGCCGTATCTTACAGGAGTTTTTGACGATATTATCAAGAACAAAGAGTATCCGTTTTCCTGTGTTATTGAAACTAACAGAGGTTGCCCTTTTGACTGCTGCTACTGTGATTGGGGTGAACTCGGATCACCCGTTCGACTGTTTCCCCTTGAAAAGGTTTTTGCAGAGCTTGAATGGATGTCAGCAAATAGTATCGAATTCGTTTATTGCGTAGATGCTAACTTCGGTATGTTCGAACGTGATTATCTTATCGCTGAAAAACTCGTTGAACTGAAAGAACGAAATAATCATCCGTCAAGATTACAGGTTTCTTATGCAAAAAACAATCCAGATATGGTCTACAAGATCAATTGTCTTCTTTCCGGGCACGGCATAGGCAAGGGTGCAACAATCTCCTTGCAAAGTATGTCTGAGGATGTCTTAAAGAACATCGGCAGAAGCAACATTGACTGCCGTGAATATAAAAGACTGCTTAAAATGTACAATGACGCAGGAATATCAACATACACCGAGCTGATTATCGGATTGCCGGGTGAAACTCTGCAAAGCTTCAAACACGGATTGTGTGAGCTTCTTGAATTGGGTCAGCACAAATCTGTAAGTACATATCACTGTGAGTTATTACCCAATTCAAGAATGAGTACAGAAGAATTCAGAAAAAAATATCAGATTGAAACTGTCTCCACTTTTCTTGAACAATATCACTGTGAAAATATGGAAGATATACTCTCAGGCCACTCGAATATTGTCGTAGGAACAAATACCATGACAAAACAGGAATGGGTTCAGGCAAACATTTTTTCAGATTTTCTGCAAGCCTTTCATCATCTCGGGCTCACTCAGGCTATTTCTATTTATCTGAGACAGGAACACGGAATAAAATATATTGATTTTTACAATGACATTCTCTCCTTTATTAAAGAAGAAACTGTTTTTCTTAAAAGTATATACAATACTGTTGAAAATACACTGATGAACTTCATCTGCGAAAAAAGCGGTCTTACATACCAGAACCCTGTTTTCGGAAAGATTACATACCCTCTTGAAGAAGCAATATTTCTTCTTTGTGCTTACAATATAGATAAGTTTTACAGTGAAATAACCGTTTTTCTGAACCGTTATTGTAAAAACGGAATAGTAAACGACCTGATAAAGTATCAGAAAAGCATTATAGTGCTTCCGGGCATCAATGAAAAAGAAGAAAGCTATGATTACGATTTCTTCACATATTTTTCAGCTGCCATTTCCGGAGAATACAAACCACTGAAAAAAATCAAAAGTACATTCCGTTACACCGCTCACGTAAAAACCAATAACTGGGATGATTACTCCAGGTTTGTCATCTGGTACGGAAGGAGAAACGGACGGACACTATTCTCCAACAAACCAAACTGTATTATCTCAGAGACTTAAAAAGAGGTGAAGCCATTTTGAAATCAATTGCAGGAACAAACAATTTCCAAAAAATAAGGGATTGGCTTTTTCATTCAGGATACTCATTCTATATTATTCCATTCGTTTTTTTGATGCTTTTTCTTCTCTCGAAAGGATCCCCTCATCCCAGCGGGTATTACTTAATACATTATTTGTATAATTACGAAAAGGGATTTTCTCCCAGAGGTCTTGTTGGTGAAGTTATAAGTTGGTTTACAGATTCCGTAACAGATGAGCTTATTGCAAATATTAACCTTGTTTTTTCAGTGTTGCTTGTTGTGGCCGCTTCCTGCTACTTTGGCAAAGCTCTCAATCAAACAAAATTTAAAGAAAAAAGTTTCTCATATACCATAGCAACTATCGCAATAATCTGTCTTATTCCCGCTTCATTCAGTATGTTTTTCGAATCAATTCACCTTGATAAAATGTTATGGGTATTGACATTATTTGCTGTTTTACTTTCCGATTCAAAATTCGGAGTGTGGTTTGTCCCATTATTGTGCATAATCTCTGTGCTGATCAATCCTATCTATGTTTTCGGAAGCATGATACTGATTGCAATAATATTGTTGCAGAAATTTTGCTCGGGTGGATTTAAGTTTAAAAACGGGTTAATTTGTTTTATAACTTATGCATCCATAATAGCAATAGCATTGTACGGAGCTTATTACGAACAAAGTGTTCATCTTTTTGATACGCCTTCTGAAATGGTGGATTTCTATTTTTCGAGATATGCCGGACAGCTGGATAGTTATACATACAATAAATTTATAACAGAGTGGCTTTTTGAATTCTTTGAGCCTATGGACAAAGTATTTATGCTTTGCTTCAATTATTATTTTAAGGACTGGGGTTTTGGACAAAAAACTTTTTTCGGTATCCTTTTGTTGGGAATTCCTGTATGGAGCATCTTCTTTAAGATATGGAAATTCGCAATCAAAGCAGAAAATAATTATTTTCAAAAAATTATTTACTTTTTCTGTCTGGTTTCGCCTGTTGTAATAGTACCGGTTCTTATTCTGGGTTGGGAGTTCCCGCGATATTTCTATGAAAATTTATTGATGCAATTATTCCTTGTTTTATATTTCATTGCCAAAAATCATACTCCCGTCATAGAAGGAATCAACAACCTTATCAGCTATTTCAAGCAAAATATTCTGATAGGAGCAGCGACACTGTTACATTTTATTTTTATAATTGTAATCTGAAAGAGGAAAACTTATGGATGATACTAAAACTATTAAAAAAGTCGGCTTTAACCGGTTGATACTTACACTTTTGTTTTTTTTCAGAACAGGTCTTCTTGTACCCACAGACTGTTTTGGTATATATTCTTATGAACCACACTTTAATATAACAGTTCGGTCTGTTGTCTTTCTTGTATTACTGGTTATTTTTTCAGTAACATCAGCTTGTTTCGTTCTTGCTCTTCAGAAAAGCTTCGGCAACATTCAGGCAGTAATTTGTTTAGCCATATTATCTGATCCTGTTTATTTCGTTCTTCAGGATGACAGTATAAAACTGTTCATCAACACAATTGTTTTACTAGCCGCTTGTTCCTTTGCTGCAAAAAAACATGCAGATATAAAGATTATTTGTCCGTTAGTTTTTATTTCTTCTTTCCTGTTGCCTTTTTCCGTTTTTTGCTATGTGCCTTTACTGATAACAGGATTTATTGCCAGTAACATCAAAAAATTCTCACCTAAAAAAACAATTTCTTTCATTTTATTGTTAATCGGACTGGCAATTTCAGGAGTTATAACACATAAACTCCTTTATTCTGAAATTGAACCGTTTAAATTCTTCATAGATTCAGTTTCTTTTGCAGATCTTAACACTAAATATAATAAAATTTCTTTTATTCCCGCGCTTCTTCCAATGATGATACTTACTTTCATCTTTTCAAGTGTGTTTATCAAACAGAATAAAAAATTGTTGAAGAAAAAAGCAATTACAAAAAAGGAAAGTGAAATCAGTATACTTTTCATTGATATTATGGGAATAGTCTATTCAATTGTCATTATAGGTTTTATCATTTTTGATGTTCAAAGCATCAGTGTTGCAAATATTATTTTACTTTCGTTTGTTTTGATTCTGCTCATAACAGAAAACCGGACTTGCATAACTACTATTGACGTAATTATAGAATTTATAAAAGCCCATAAATTTTTAGCTATAAGTATTCTGCTTATTGTTCACTACTTGTCTTTTAAAACTGTTTATCTTTCCGTAGGTTATCCTACCCTGAGTACATACATACGATTTTAACAATAATTTTCTTAGTAAGGAATGTCTTATGAAGCATAACGATTTCAAAATTTTCCTCACCGTCGGAAACGAAAAACAAAAACGCCTGTGTGAGAAAATTCTTTCGTCAATTAACACAAAAAAAGAATATAATTTCAGAGTTTTATCCGATGATGAACTGGGATTCCATTTAGGATCTGGTGGGGCCGTTCTTAATATTCTCAAAAACCATTATGTGAAAGGCAGTAAGATGCTCATAATCAACTCCGGCGGAATGAGTAAACGTTCTTTCAATTACTCGCTGAGAGGTAAGGCCTTTGCAACTATTCTTTTCGAAGATAATGTTGTTACACTGTTAGAATTGATTGTTGCAGCATCTGAAAAGATATTAAAGCAAATCAATTCCGGAGTAATTATATGTTGCAGTGATATTCTTGTAAATTCGGAACCTGATATCTCTTTTAATGAAAGCTTCGGTGTTGGTATAAAAACTGATTTTGAAACGGCGTCCAGGCACGGAGTTTTTCTTTGTGACAGCTCCGGAAGGGTTCTTGACTATCTTCATAAAAGGCCACCTGAAGAACTGAAACATATTTCCACCGGCAAAAAGGAACATAAACTGCTTGTTGACACAGGTGTCACCTTTTTCTCAGAAGAACTGTCCCTGGCACTTTGTGCTCTTGCAAAAGAAAAAAATGTCCATAAACTTCTTTCATCCGGGCTTTTTGAAACCTGCCTTTATTCAGACATAATTTATCTGCTTGCTGAAAGTGTTGATAGATCCGAATATCTTTCAAGAGAAACAAAAAACCAACAACACCATTTACTCAAAGAAATTTTGTTTGACAGAGTGTCATCTTTTTCTATGCGTGCACTTGAAGCTTCCGAACAAAAATTCCTTCACTTCGGCTCATCAACAGAAACTGTCAGAAACAGCTTTCTTCTTTCCGGCAGAGATAAGGGCTTTATTCTTCTTAACGGCTTTATTGATGAACACTGTGAAATCAATGAAGGAACAGTTCTTGACAATGTACAACTCAAAAATTGTAAAATAGGAAAAAATTGTCTCATCAGCGATATTACCGCAGAGAATATATTCATTAACGACAATAAAGCTGTATGTGGCATCAGACTTGCCGACGGAGCTTTTGTCACCCTGATTTGTGATCTGGACGAAAATCCCAAGCTTTCAGAAAACGGAATTTCTAATTGGGAAAAGCCCAGATACTACAAATCAGATTCCTTTTCCCAATCTCTCGAGAAGTATTATGCTGGTGTATCAGAAAACAAATACAGTATGGCTCACTGTGTTGAAAATGCCGATTATGATTATTTTTTCACTATGCAGCAATACCTAAAGGATATAAGAAACTATACTGTAAGCCCGAACTATTTACAAAAAAGAGAAGAAATTATCTCTCATCACAAAAAGAACACTCCTGAACTGAAAGAAATAAAATGCTCCAAAGAAAAGGCAGAGGTTTTTCTTCCCCTGAGAATCAATCTCTCCGGCACCTGGACTGATGCCATGCCTTATTGCACTGACAATGGAGGACAGGTTATAAATATGGCTGTTCTTGTTGACGGGAAGAAACCGGTAAAGGTCGTCATTGAAAAGCTTAACAAACCAGGTATCATTGAATTTTGCAGCGACGGCGTCTCCTCTTCCTTCAATTTCAAAAAAAACTCAGATGATGATATGTCAGATTTTATTCTCCACAAAGCTGCATTATGTGCCATCGGAATCACAGAGAAAACAAATATAATCGACGGATTCAGACTGACTACTGATGTCAAAGGGATTGACAAAGGTTCAGGCCTCGGAACAAGCAGTATACTTCTCGGCGGTTGTTTTCTTGCATTAAATGAAATGTTTAATTTAGGTTATTCTGAGAAGCAACTGTTGAAAATGGTTTTTGTTGCAGAGCAAATAATGAAAACCGGAGGCGGTTGGCAAGACCAGGCCGGAGGACTTACTCCGGGGCTTAAAGCAGGAACAACAACTGCGGGCATTGAGCAAGATGTTGATATTAAATCAATTCCCGTATCCGGATTTTTTGAAAAGATTTTTTCAGAAAAAGCAGTGCTGTTACCCACCGGTCAACGGCATTTTGGTCGCTTTATAGTAAATGATGTAGTGAACAGATATCTTGACAAAAATCCCGAATCCATAGAGGGACACAAAAAAATCCGTGAACTTAACAGTCAACTTATTAAGAGCTTAGAAACAGATGATTATCAAAGCTTTACCTACTGCATAAATAAACACAGAGAGCTTCTTAAACTTATTTCACCCAAAGTAACAAACAGTGAAATTGAATTTCTTGTTGACAAGTGCTTTGAAAAAGCAGACGCTGTTTCGTATCTTGGTGCCGGCGGTGGCGGATATCTTCTTGTTGTACTTAACGAAGAAACTGACATAAGAGAGTTCAAGTCTTTTATAAAGAGAGAGTTTCCTGCTATTACTTCAGATGTTAAGAAAATAGATATATGCTATTAAAGCGCAAACTGAAATAATGCCGGAGAAATGACCACTTTGTACATTTAATCGTTTGTTTACTTTAATTAAAAAGCTATCGAAGTTTAACTCTCCGATAGCTTTTTTATATCAGCTTTTTTATATATTGTACCGTCACCGTGCTTGCCTCTTGATACAACGATTTGCAAAAACTCGTTCCAAGAACTAGTCTTGGGAGAACACATATTTATACTCATTTTCTTAACTTTTGGTAAAGTGTATGTTTTATCATAAAGATTGTCAAAATAATCAAACCAATCATAGCTTACAGTTATGGTTTTTTCAGCTTTGTCAGGTAAAACAATCATTTCTTTTTGAAAATTAAAAACATCCTCAAAAACACCTTCTTTATCAAAAAAAGCTTTGCAAAATTCTCTGATCTCATCAAAAAAGCCTTCAAGGTTCATTACATATAAAATGTACAAGCCTTCAGGAAATTCCCAATAAATATCGCTTATACTCTCATCATAAAAGCCCAAATCACCTTTACCTTCTAAAAAGATGTCAATGCTTGCACAAACTTTATTTAAAATATTTTTTGCTAAAACACTAGAATTGTTAATCCAATCAAAAAGACTTGTATAAAAGTCACGATAAGATATGTTCTTAGCTTTTCTTAGATAGATTGCAATATAGCGTAACAGACCGAAATAATGAAAGCATTGTACACATACAGATAGACGTAATGCTTTTTTCCAATCATCTTTAGACATAGTGTTCGTTTCAACTATTATTTCTGACCGTGATTTGTAAGTTGCATCAGTTGATACTTTTGTGTGGTGCTGACAAAGATGCGATTTAATTGTTTTTATACCATATTTGTTTATTGTTTCCTTAGAATAAAGAGGGGTGTTTGGTAAAAGTTCACAACAAAAAACAAATACATAGTTATGTTGACCTGCCTCAATAACATCAAACAACCCTTTGCTAAAACTCTCTATTGACTCACCGGGCAAACCTAACATTAAGTCTGTATGGGTGTGCATGCCTGCTTCTCTGTATTTCTTCAATTCCTCACTGAATTGTTTAATTGACATATTGTTTCTGCCGATGATTTTTAAAACTTCTGATGACATGCTTTGTGTAGAAACAGCGACACTTTTTAGCATTCTGTTATTATTAAGAATACTGTTAATTTTAAAAGAAAGGTCTGTTTGGTTTTTTGTGGTGGTCATATATATTTTTTCAGGGTAAGAATACTTTTTGTGCAAATCAGTAGCAACTTGTACAATTAGCTCATCACGCTTCAATATTCCGAAATTTGAATCGGCACAAAAACAATAGCTGATTTTGTTTTTTGCCATCCATTCTAAATCGCCTAAAACACGTTCTATAGGAAATTTTCGCAGTTTACCTTTAGATGCCCAACAGCAATATATACAACCGTACGGACAACCTCGATTTGTTTCTAAAACTGTATCAAATTGGATATTCTTATATTTTTCATTTTTTATGATGTGATCAAAAAGTCCCATGGTATAAGGCGAGGGTAGGTTAATTAAATCATCATAAGGTCTTTTATGTGTCTTATAAAGCTCTCCGTTTTTTCGATATGAAATATTTGATAAAGATGATAATTTAGAATTATTCAGCAATCCAACCAGCAGAGAATAAAATGTTATCTCACCTTCACCGTGCATTAAGATATCTATGAAGTCATATTTTTCCAAGTACTCTGTGTCGTCAGGTATTGAAGGTCCACCAAAAACTATAATGCAATCAGGCCAAGCAGTTTTGATCATAGAAGCTAGTTTCAAATTATATTCAATATTCCACATATAAGATGAAAAACCAACAATGTACGGCTCATTAATTCTTTTTATTACAGTATCAAAAGGTTCCATTATGAATATAAAATCACAGAGATTATAATTTTGTTTAATATATTCATGTTGAAAAGAGTGTGCAGCAATGGTGCCTATCGCGTAGGGTAAATATATAGAATTAAACAAGAGATTTGTAGGTTGGGCGAGATATATATTTTTCATAATTGTCACACTTTCGAGTATTCATAGTTTAATTTATATATTTTACGTCAGTAATAATGTTTTGTCCGCCTTTTCTGCCAAACCAAACAACTTCTCTTGCATAGTCTATGATATCTTCTGGTGTATCATTAGAAGATATTAATATGGTACAGTCCTTAGATTCCAAAATAACTCCGGACTGATTTTTATAAATGCTTGAAAAGTATTTATAAAAATCAAAAGCAAGGTTTAGCGTTATTTGATTAGAATAGGGCGTTTTTATGATAGCTTTTTGGTAGGATAGGAGATCATTATATATTTTTTTGCCAACTAATTTTTCAAGAAAAGAAGCAAGCTCATTGTAGAGACGATCAAAATTTTTAATTGCAAATAAAAATGCCCATTCTTCAAAAGGCCATGTGATTTGTCCAAATGCTCTATCATAGATGTTTAAAGCACCTTTATTTTCAAGAATTTCTTCAAACTTTTTAATAAGGGTTTTTGTTATCTGTCCACAAACAGAATCCGGTTCGGCATAAGATTTGCTAATTATTGCTTCGTAAAAATCTGAATATTTCATTCCTGTTGTGTTATGCAGATAAATAGCAAAACATTGCAATAAACCGAGATTATGGAAGCACCTGACATATACTTCATAAAGATTTGAACGTTTCCAATCCTCTTTTGACATAGAATATGTTGATACAATAATATCTGAAAACTCTTTTGTTTCAGAAAAATTGGGTGTTGTATGAAATTGGTGCTGTTCTACACGGGCAGTTTCAATTTTAAACTTTTCACGGTACTCTTTTTTTCCCATTTCTGAGTTGACTAATAATTCGCAGTTAAAGACAGCAATAGACATGTGTTGACCTGAATTCAGTAATTGGTCAATTCCTTCCTTGAAACTATCATATGTTTCTCCGGGCAAACCTAGTATTAACTCGGAATAGGCAGAGATGTGGTTTTTGTTATATAAAGTCATTAATTCAACAAAATAACTCAATGGCATATTCTGTCTGTTTATATTGTTCAAAGTATCAGTAGACATAGATTGAAACGAAAGAGTTGCTCCTTTGCACATTCCTACATCATTAAGTCTTTTATTTATACGGAAAACGGTTTCGTAATTCTTTTTAGAGAAAGTGGTCTGAAATTTAAAAGGAAAACCCTTTTCGATTTTATTTTTTATGAGATATTCGATAACATCTTCATCTCTTTCAAACAATCCGAAATTTGCATCAGCACAATAACAATACTCAATTTTATTGTCAGCCATCCAATCAATGTCTTTTTTTATAGTCTCCATATCGAATAGGCGAACTTTGGATTTGATGTTACCCCAATCGCAAAAAGAGCATCTGTTAGGGCAGCCCCTATTTGTTTCAAGTATTGCTGAAAAGAGAAGTTCTTTTTCTGTTTTTAATATATCATCAAAAAAGCCTTTAGTGTAAGGTGAAACAATTTGTGGCGCGCAAATTTCATTTGTTTCTGTATAAAAAATCTCGTTATTTTTTAAAAAGGCGATGTTAGGAATATCACACTGATTGCAGGTATTTAAAGATATTAACAGACGTCTGAAGATTTCTTCACCTTCTCCGAAAATTAAATAATCGGCGTATTTTTCATATAAAAGATCAGAACTGGTTTCGGGATTGATTTGATGTCCACCAAAAATAGTTATGCATTCAGGATATTTTTCTTTAATCTTTTTTGCTAACGATTTATTATACTCATAGTTCCATGCGTAACAGGAAAATGCAACAACAGAAGGATCAGAAAGAAATGCTAAAGCTTCAGCAGTTTCCATTCTTTTATAAATAAAGCCTTCGAACGAATAGTGGTCTTTAATGAAATCATCCTCAAAAGCATAAGCAGCAATAACGCCGGCAGCATAAGGAAAATATATGAAATTCCCGTATTGTGAATTTGGCTGTACCATATATACTTTTTTCATAATAAAAAACACCTCAATATCATTTCAATAATTTATTTAACGGAGTAAGTCGAAGCCTTATTGCAGTTGCGCAAAATGTTAATGCTAACACTACCAAATGGAAAAAATTAAAATTAGATTTTCTTTCCTTGCTCTTTCTATAGATTGTGGGAATTTCTTCATATTCAATGCCGCACCGGAGTGGTTTTAAAGTATATTCGTATCCGGGCCTCAAAGAATTTTCGAACTTCATTCTTCTATAAACTGAGATAGGATAAATCTGATATATGGAAAAAGGATCTGCAACTTTTGTGCCAAAGAGCAGACTCACAAATGTGTTCATAGCTCTTGTGGCTATTTCGTGAAATTTACCATATCCTTTTACAGTTGATTCCCGATGCCATTTAGATGCACATATTATTCTATCAGGATGCTGTTTTGCGCGTGAGATAAAGTCTTTTACAGATTCAGGGTTCATCTCCATATCAGCCCCCATCATTATAAAATGCGAACTTTTTACTAACCAAGGGAGTTCTGCTATGCAACCTTCAATGTTTTTTGTTTTTTGCAAATATATTTCAACCTTCGGCTTTTTAAATTCATACATAGAGGCGATTTGTTTAGCGGTATCATAGCTAAGACAATTCTCATTTTTTAGTACAATAACTAACTTTTCAATATCATCGACACAACTGAGATTTTGTATCTCGGAGACAGTCTGTTTCAGTGAACAAGTCTCATTTGTTGCTAAAATAAAAATCGTTACAGATTTAAATTCTTCTATTTGTTTTTTCATTTTCAGCCTTCAACCTCAATCATCTGACTATAATTACATTTTATTATAACAGTTTTTAAAAAAAAAATCTACTATATTATTTAAAAAACATTTGAATGCTGTATCCAAACAAAAAATCCGAAATCTTTGCCGATTGGCAATAGTTTTGGATTTTTTGCTTTTGATGGAACAATGTCCGAGGTGTTAGAACATTGCTCCATAGCTGATTTTTCACCGTTAAAGGCTGCTTCAACATCATCAAGTGGATGTCATCTATGGTGACAGGCTTATTGCTTATGTTGCATTCTTCCGATATCCTTTTAGCGATATATTGCGGTTCAAGGTTTCCGTAGAATAATTCTTCTATTATATTTGACATTATGTAATCCTCCATATAGATTGATTTATACCTACAATTAAATCTTTTTGGCTGATTACAAAGGCCGAAGGGGACAACTTCCTTGTGGAGTGTCCCCTTCGGGGAGCTTTTTTAATGCAAAGTGCAAAATGCAAAATGCAGAATTGCGGTCGCGCCCGACGGTGCGGCTGTTTTTTTATTCGTCGCCGCAGAGAAAGTCGTCGGTGAAAGGGAAATCCGTTGATTATAAACCCTCGTCATCCCTTCGGGACACACATCCAAGGTGTGTGCCGCTTCGCGGTGCCTCGGGCGGACATCACCTTTCTTTGACCTTTGAAAGTTTTCTGAAAAGATAGCACATCGAGGAGGTTGCTGCAATTATAAGTGCCGAGCCTGCGGCGAAATAGAGGGAGACAACAAAGCCGAGAAAGCCCTCCTCTGTCCTGAAGAAAAGGTTAATCAGTAAAAACATAAGGGCGATTATAACGGGGAAGAGCCACTTCAGTCTGCTTTTGCTTGCGCCTGCGAGCAGGGAGATTATCGCCGTGAGTATAATCATTGTTTCTGCGGGGGAAATCCCGACGGGCAGGAGACCGGGGACGATAAAGAAGGTCACCATCTGTAAGCACAGCAGGACGAAAAGTCCCGTTGAAAATTTTTTGTGCCGCTTTATTGTTTTCTGACTTTCCTCTATCACCGCGGCAAGGTTCTCGTCGTTCCTTTTTATGATTTCGGCTACCTTCTGAGCTTCTTCGGGGGAATGAAGCTCAGGCTCGATTTTTTCACCCGTAAGCAGTTCGTTTACCGTAACCTTCAGCTCATCTGAAAGGGGAATCAGAAAGGATATATCCGGAAGACCCTTACCTGTTTCCCACCTTGAAACAGCCTTGTCGGTGCAGCCTATTTTTTCGGCAAGCTCCTTTTGAGTCATATTCAGCACGGTTCGCTGTGCTTTTATAAATGCACCTGTTTTTTCAATATCCATAACTATCACCTCGGTAAAATTATAGCTCTCAGAGGGTGAATAATCAACCTATGAATCATAGAGTCGGGGCTTTTCGGCACTCTGAGTGAAAAATCCCCGCCGGGATTTGTTCCCGACGGGTGTTGGTGCTTTATTTAACCTCTGACTTTTCCTTGGCTTCAAGCTCAGCTTTTAATTCGGCACTGCGCTTTTCCGCATCCTTGAGCGCCTTCTGATAGGGCATAATCATACCCTCATTCATCATTTCGGTCATCTTTGCCTTTGCCTTGCCACCCTTGACAGGCATTGCCATAAGTCCGCCGACAAGGTACATTGCAAGAACGCGGGGCATCTGCTTCTGGGGGAAGTCGTACTGTCCGTGAGCCTTATAGAACTTGTGGTCAGCCTTCATAAGACCCTGCATAATAAAGATAAGGTCGCGGAAAATCTTCATACCGCCCACACCGAGGAAGTCGGCAGGCTGGGTATATCTGTTCTTTACAGCATAGGCGAGAGTGCCTGCAAGACGGTCTACCTCTCTGTCGGGATCAAACTCGTCCGTTGCAACACCGCAAAGGTAGTTGCCGCCGACACCTGCTCTGCCTTCAAGGATGGTCTGCAGATTCTTTTCAATGCTGTACTCGCCGCTTACAAGGTAGCCTACGGGAGCGCCCATAGTAACCGTGCGGTGACCGTTGCAGAACTGTCTGTCATCGTACATCTTGAAACGGGGGCCCATAGAGTGATCCTTTATTGTGAAGGCATAAACAATAGCATCACAGGTCTGGATTTCCTCACGAAGGAGGTTTTCGTAGCCGTCCTTGTAGAAGCAGTGACCGGATACGGCACATCTGAAGCAGCCGAGACATCCGCCCTTGATGGGGAATTCGCTGATGTTTATAAGCTTCGTATTAAGTGAGAGTTTTTTTCTGAAGCGTTCAATCATAGTAAGCAGGTTCTTATCGTCGGCTGTGGCATCGGTAACGATTGCGACGGTGCCGCCGCTTTTTGCGATGTTGTCGCAGCTGTCGGTTGCCTTTACGGGCTTTTTCACCTTGCGCTTTTCACGCTGAGGAAGCTCATAGAAGTTGTTTTCCGCCTGCCATAAAACAAGGTTGAAGAATTCCTCGGCATCCTTCTGTCCTTTTTTTGTTGAAAGGTCGTCCATATCTGCGGAAAGTCCCTTGATATATTTGAGACCCATATCGTAGCAGTTATCCTCAACATACTTGTGTGCGGTGATGTCATAGAAGTGCTTCGAGGTGGTAATCTGGGTTGCAAACTTGTCGGAAAAGTCAACTCCGCTCTTTTTCATAAGGTCGATAAAGTAATGAAGCTGAGAGGGAGCGATGAAGGTATAAACCGGGTATGAGAAAAGAATAAGGTCGGCTCTTTCAAGCATTTCCTTTGCGACAGAGAAGTCACGTTGAAGCTTTTTGATAATCTGACCGGCGTGGATAACCTCGAAGCTGTGCTCGGGATGAAGAAGCTCAAGGTATTTGCAGGTCTGAAGTGTGATGCTGTATCTGCCCTTGGGGCTTCCGTTTACGATAAGAATGTTCATTTTTGTATTTCTCCTTTTTCGTATTCGTCTATAATATTTTTCAGTATTTCCGCCGCATCCTCAACGGCCTTGAGGCAGGGGCGGTTTTTATAATATTCGGCTGTGCGGTTTTCGGGCATAGCCGTATTTTCCATCGGGATATTGAGCCTGAGCATCTCACGGCAGATTATTGTACCGCCGTGCCTTTGCCTGAAGCGTTCGGAAAACTCTCTTACAAGCTCGTAATTCTTTGCCTTGCTTTCCCTGTCGTCACCGTTGACGGGCGCGACAATACTTCCTATCACCATAGCCGCACCGCTGACGGCACCGCAGACCTCTCTCATTCTGCCGACTCCGCCGCCGAGACCTGCGGAAATCCTTTTTGCCGTTTCCTCGTCGATACCGAAGCGATGGCAGAAGGCGGTGAATACAGACTGAGCACAGTTGCAGCCTTCAAGGAAAAGCGCGCCGGCTCTTTCAACTTCGTTCACGTTAAACGCTCCTTTTTATATATTCAATCAGAGCCGAAGGGGTGTTTTCCTCAAGCTCTATGTAAAATTCCTTTTCTCTCATGTTTTCGAGATAGTGGGCATCGGAGCTGCGAAACAGCCTTTTGCCCTCAAGGGCGGGATAATTTTTTCGATAGTCCTCCTCCGAGGCTACAGGCGTCAGCTCAAAGGCGGTAACCTCAAGCTCCGGCGGAAAGTCACCGAGTGAGGAAAGCACACTGTAGGATTCTCTGTCAATATGTGCCGGAAAGCAAACTCCTCCGTATTCCTTCATAAGGGTGGGCAGAGCATCAATGCTTATTGAAGAAGCAGTTGTAAGAAGGACTTCCTCTGATTCAAGTACGGTGTCACCCTCATCCATATAAAGCTGTCTGCCGAAGATTTCCTCGCGGTTTTTAACGGGAGGAAGGGTGGTTCGGACGTAGCTGCTGAAGGCTTCAGCCCTGTCAATATCGTCAAAAAGGCAGACACAGTGTATTTCCTCTGCCGTGCAAAGCTCCATTCCCGGGACAACCGTTATACCTGCAAGCTCGCCAACCTTCATCGCACTGCGGCAGTTTCCGCAGCTGTTGTGGTCCGTAAGGGCGATAAGGTCAAGACCGAGAATCTTTGCCATATTGACAAGATTCCACGGTGTCATATCCTCATCACCGCAGGGGGAAAGGCAGGAGTGGAGGTGTAAGTCACAGTAAACTCTCATAACAGTCCGGAAATAAGCACGGAAAGCTCGTAGGCGTTTTTGTCGCTGCGAAGGATTGTTATTCCCTGCTGAACAGCTCTTTGTTCGGCTGCGTCGTCAAGGGCGGAATTTTCTGTAAGAAGGATGCAGGCACAATCTGTAAGCACTGCAACTGCAACTGCATTTACATTGCCCATAACGGTAAGCCAGATATCGTTTTCCTTTGCTCTTGACATAACCCAGGAAAGCAGGTCGCCGCTGTAGCAGCCCTCACAGTCTTTATCAAGGTCGCCCTCTGTCAGGACGGTAAGTTGAAGTTTTTCAATAAGCTCTTTAACCTTCATTGTTTTTCTCCTCGTTCAGATCATCGCCCATAACCTTCATTCTGAATGGCAGGGGAAGCCAGTCCTCGTCCTCGTGGGTAGGGCTGATTTTATATTTATGCAACAGGCAGTCTGTTTCCTCAGCGTAGCCACGTACTATGTCCTCTGCAAGGGCGCGGCATGAGGGTGCGCCGCAGATTCCACAGTCGAGTCCGGGGAGGTTTGCCTCGATTTCCTTGAGCTTAGTCATCATGCGCATAGCCTTGACAACATTGTCTGCAAGCTTCATGGCAGGTGAGGGTGAAAGCTCTTTTGTCCAGCTGAGGTTATCCGGGTCGTATTCGTCGGAAACACTGTTGCAGGAAACAGGCATAAATTTACGCAGTCTCTGTATTCTCGCCTTTGCTACGTAGGGGTTTTCAACCGTAAGTACGCCGCCTACACAACCGCCTGTGCAGCAGTTAAGCTCGATGAAGTCAAGGTCGTTGAGCTTTTCGTCTTCAAGCTCCTCGAGTACGTTTATTACATTTTCTATTCCGTCGGCGGCTAGATATCTTTCCTTAAGGAGTCCTGCTGCCTCGCCGCCGCTTTGTGCCCAGCTTACACCGATTATGCCTGAGTCACCGAGAGGCTCAAGCTCAGGCTCAGTAAGTCTGTCCATATTCTGCACAAGCACCGGGTAGATGTCTTTTATGGCAATTGCACCATTGATGCCGCTTTTTTCATAGCAGAGGGGGTTTGTTACGGCTGTCCTTTTTGCAGGACAGGGTGTAAGGAAGAATACACCGATTTCCTCATCGGTAAGACCGGTTTCTTTTTTTGCTTCTTCTCTTGCGATGGTTGCTGCAAGGTCAACAGGTGTATAAAGGGGCAGAAGATTACCTATAAGGTTGGGAAATCTTGTCCTGATAAGTCTTAATACGGCAGGGCAGGCTGATGAAATTATCGGTTTCCTGAGCACGCCGCTTTCGATCATAACCCTTGTTGCACTGCTGATAAGCTCGGCAGCCTTTGATACCTCCGTAACCTGATCAAAGCCCATTTTTTTCAGTCCCGTAAGCACATAGTCAACATTTTCAAGATTGTTGAACTGTCCGTAGAGTGCAGGGGCAGGTAAGGCAACTCTGTATTTGTATTTGAGTAATTCGTTAAAGCTTTCTGTAACAGCATATTTTGCGTGGTGGGGACAAACTCTGATACACTCACCGCAGTCAATGCAACGGTCGGAGATGATATAGGCTTTTTTATTGCGCACACGGATAGCCTGGGTGGGACAACGCTTGATGCAGTTGGTACAGCCCTGGCACTTATCTGCGTCAAGTCTTACCGAATGAAAAAGTGTAGTCATGGAGGTCTCCTTTCCGGCATAAAGCCGTTTCGTATTTTACTGAAGATATACCTTAAGATTAAGGGTGGTTCCTTCACCGACCTTTGTGTCAATGCTGAATTCGTCGGTATATTTTTTGATATTTGGAAGTCCCATACCGGCACCGAAGCCGAGGGAACGGATATTGTCGGGCGCAGTTGAGAAGCCTTCGCTCATGGCAAGCTCAACATTTTCAATGCCGGGGCCCTTATCGGCAAGGGTCATGATTATTTCTGTTTCGGTGATTTCTACATCGATTACACCGCCGCCTGCATGGATTACCATATTGATTTCACCTTCATACATAGCGATGGACACGTTACGGATTATGGAGGGGGAGATGCCGAGGGTCTTGAGATTGCGTTTGACATCGCCGGAAGCAGCGCCTGCTCTGGTGAAATCATCGCCGGGGACAACGTAGTGAAGCTTAATGCTGTCCATTATTCACGCAGCCTCCCTTCAGACCGCTCTGATAAAGCTTACCGCAGGTGGTAAACATTCCGTTTTCAGAGCAGAGAATTACCATATCTCTTTCTTCGGCCATTTCAATCATTTTAAGGTCGGGTCTTTTGCCTCTTACAAAAATAATGCAGGGCATATCCATCATTTCCGCTGTTCGGATCACCTGGGGATTAACAAGACCTGTAATGAGGACTGCCTGCTCCTTTACAAAAGCAAGTACATCGCTCATCATATCACTGCCGAAGGCCCTTTCCACAGTGGTATCAAGCAGGTCGTCGCGGCAAATGACCTCTGCACCGAGAATTTCGATAATGTCTCTGACTGTCATATTTTTCTCCTTCCGAAGATAGCGCAGGTCTATCCTCACTGAAAATTTTTATTGATAAAATTGCAAATAAGGGAGCAGAGCCCCCTTATGGTTATGCGTTTTCAAATTGAACTTTTTCGATTTCTTTTTCTATCAGATCGACGGCAATGTTCCATACGGTGCTGCCTGCCTTGACGAAGCTTTCTTTGTTTTTAACGCTGCAGAGCATTGCAAAGGCTTCGCCGATATTTTCGCTCAGGTTTCCGCCCTTCTGTAAAGCAAGGTAGTAAAAGGTGAAAGCCGCGCCGCTTGAGATGTTATCATAAAAGCCGGGAGACTGCTTTTCGATTTTTTCGTACATTGCGGTAACTGCTGCCGTTGAGAGAATTGAAACAGGAATCTCAAGCTGAATAAGTGATTCACAGGCGAAAACAAGAAGAACCCTTATCTGATAAAGAATGTCCGCAGCGAAAAATTTAGGCGGAAGATGCTCTCGTAGGTTGACATTCAGTGCACCCTCTTCGTTGGTGGGGGTGATTGTCGCAAGAGCCTCACCGAGACGCCTTGCTTTTTCGATATTTCCGTTTGCTCTGTGAATGCGGACATCGTTGACTGCGGCAACAATGTCACATTGCTTACTGAGCTCCTTTTTGCTTACATAAATTTTTACATCGTTATCACTCATAAGAATTCTCCTTTCCCCGTTATTTTTCCAGGGTTTATTGTTCGTTTGCCATGCTTTCAAGCTTCTTCTGTTTTCTGCGTTTTTTTGCTTTATAGGAAAGCAGAGCCGCAACGTCCTCTTCTGAAGGACCGTATTCGCCAAGCTTGATGGGATACATATTGAATGCACCGTGGAAGTCGCTGCCACCGGTCATAACAAGACCGTTTTTCTTTGCAATTTTTATAAGTGCTTCCTGCTGCTCGGGTGTGTTTTCCGGATGATAAACCTCGATGCCGTCAAGCTTACCTTTTGCAACGAGCTCGTCAAGAAGCTCAAAATTATCATAGAAGCCGGGGTGGGCGAGTACAGCAATACCGCCTGCCTCGTGAATCTGGTCGATGATATCCTCAGGCTCGGGATATGTAGCGTCGGTGATGACATTTATTCTTGATTGCTTGGTGAAAAGCATCTTGTAAAGGTCGCCGAAAATTGAAGTTGTGTAGCCGCACTCCATAAGAGCCTGCATAATGTGCTGCTTGAATATATTTGTTGAGCCCTGGCAGCATTTTACGATAAATTCTGAGCTGACAGGGAACTTTCTTGTGATTTTTGCCACTGTAAGCTGGGCGGCTTTTTTTCTTATAAGAGAGTTGCTCTTACAAAGACCTTCCAGCCTTTCGGGTCTGTCCGCAAGATAGCAGAGGATGTGTGCCTTTGATCCCCGCTTTGAATCCGTAGCTGTGAATTCAACAGCAGGTATAACCTCTATACCGTAACGCCTGCCGATGATTTCTGCACGGACGGTACCTGCCTGACAGTCGTGGTCGGTAACGGCAATAACATTGATGCCGCTGTTTTTAGCAAGTACAATGAGATCGTCTATACCCATTGTGCCGTCAGAAAGTTTTGTGTGACAATGTAAATCCGCTTTCAAAATTAACTCCCCGCTTCCTTGATTTTGCCCTTTCAGATAATGTTTTTTTGTGTGCTTTATGTTAGCGTAAGCGTTTTATCACTCAAAAAGAGTCTACTTGTGCTATGTTACTATTCTGTATAATTATACACTTGTTTTTTTCTTTTTTCAAGTGGTTAAAATGTAAAAAAAACGACAAAACTATACTTTTTAGTGCAAAAAAAACCGTTACTTTACACAGTAACGGTCAGTTTCGATATGAAAAACAGTTTAATATTTGTTTTTAAAAATTTCGTTATATCTGTTGATGGACTCATCGACAATACGTCTTGCCTCTTCGGGACCCTTGGCTTCGTCGATGACGGTTTCCTTTTGCTCGAGCATTTTGTAAACACTGAAGAAGTGAATCATTTCCTCGAAAATATGCCGGGGCAGCTGACTTATATCGGTATATCCGTTGTAGGTGGGGTCACCTGTGTGGATAGCGATGATTTTATCGTCGGGGTCACCGTTATCAAGCATTGATATTACACCGATGGGATAGCATTCAACAAGGCTCATAGGCTCAATTTTTTCTGAGCAGAGGATAAGAACATCCAACGGGTCGTTGTCAAGGGCATAGGTGCGGGGAATAAATCCGTAGTTTGCAGGATAGTGGGTTGAGGTATGAAGCACACGGTCAAGACGGAGCATACCCGTCTGCTTGTCGAGCTCATACTTCATTTTGCTGCCCTTACTGATTTCAACAACACTGTCAAAGCACTCTGCGTTGATTCTCTGCGGGTTGATGTCATGCCATATGTTCATAGTATCATCCTTTCAGATTTTATAAGCATATGATAACACAAAAAAATCTCTTTGGCAACAGCAAAATCAAAACAGACTGATGCCGATTGTTGACAAATTATAAGAGAAAATGGTAAAATTATTTCATATTTAAAAAAGAGGGTGCTGCATTGGTAAAACGTAAAAGAAACAGACGTATTTACATTTTTGATAATCTTAAATTTATTCTTATGGCTCTGGTTGTTGTCGGACATTTCGCCGATGCGGGTATTGCTGTGTCGGAGACCTACAGAAGCCTCTTTGTTTTTATTTACAGCTTTCATATGCCTTTGTTTCTTTATCTTTCAGGTCTTTTTCATAAAAACAGCGGAATACTACGGAAAGTGATCACCTTTATCACTCTGGGCTATCTTTCGAAGCTGCTTATTTATGTTTCAAGGCTTTTGCTCGGCTTTGATGCAACATTCTACTTTTTCAAGGACGGCAGCTTGCCTTGGTATATGTTTGTGCTTGCAATGTTTATAGGCACGTCCTATCTTCTGCGAAATACAGATAAAAGAATAGTGTTGGGCGTTTCCTTCGTTCTTCCCTTAATACTCGGATATTTCAGCGGAATAGGCGACTTCTTATACCTTTCAAGATTTTTCGTTTTTTACCCGTTTTATCTGCTCGGAGAGATGACCCCCGAAATAGTGCTTATCAACCTTAATAAAATGAAGGCGGTAAAGCTGATTTCTGCTGCTGTTATCGTAATATGGTTTATAATCTGCCTTACGCAGGCGGAAACGGTTTACCCTCTTCGCTATTTGTTTACGGGAAGAAATCCCTTTGTACTGCTTGAGGATTTCAAGGTGTGGGGATTTTTCTGGAGAATTGTCTGTTATCTTATAACCTCTCTTGTATCACTTGCGGTTATCTGCGTTGTGCCGAGAAAAAAGATACCCTACATTACAGATTTCGGCAAGAAGACGCTGCAGGTTTATTTCTGGCAGACTACTTTTTTGCTGATTTTCAGACGGCTCGGTGTGCATACCTGGCTTATTGAAACGGCTGTGGGCAGATGGGTGTGGATAATCATGGGTCTGCTGGTGGCAGTGCTTCTGAGTACAAAGTATTTTTCATTCCCCACAAAGCAGGTAAGTGCTCTTTGTGCAAAAATAAAGAAATGATTAAAGGTGGCTGTTTTCAGGACAGTCACCTTGTTTGTTGTAAGGACCTTGTTCGAATCCCTTCGCGGTTTTGCAATTTAAAAAAAGAAAGGACTGTGCTTTTGCTGACGCCACATAAGGCAGTAATTTCAAAATACTAACTTATGGGCGTTGCAAGGAAAGAAAATCAGAGAGAAGTTTCGGCTTCTCTCTTTTTCTTGTATTTGTACATTCGACAAAGTCTTCTTTAATTTGTAAAATGAAGCTACAAATTTAAAGTAGGCTATTTTTATGTCAAACAAAAACACAATTCAATACCGTCAGGTTGGTGATTATTTAATTCCGAACCTTGTCTTACCACCCGAAGAAGGAAGTATTCGCCTGTGCAAATGGGGTATGCTACATAAGGATTACCTGTTTAAACACAAGAAAGTATTGTTCACAACACTACTTACTCAAGGCAAACTTTATCAGCACTGTGCTGAGATTGAAGCTCAGGCAAAAGATATGTTTAATACTCTCGTGGAGCAGATGAAAAAGGCTGAAGGTGTAACAGAACAACTGAAAGAAGAAAATCAGATGGAATGGGTATGCCGTATGCAAAACATTGAGGCAAGGGCTATAGAAGTTGTTACAACAGAACTAATTTATACATAACACTGCTTTCAAAATATTGACTTTCTTGGTACAGAAGAGTATAATTATATAAAATTACTGAAAGGCAGGTGGACAAAATGACAATGTATTATCTTTATTATTCAAATTCACATATCAAATCAGATGTTGTTTTGTCCGCAATATAATTATACATATATAGCGATTATACTGAACTCCTCTGATTTTTCGTATCAGAGGAGTTTTTCTATTTGGAGGGATTACAGTGATTTCATTAAGATTAACCACAATTGAAGATGTTGATATTTTGACAGATATTCAGCAGAAAGCCTTTCAGCCACTTTATGAAAAATATCACGATAAAGGTAACCCGTATTTAAGAGATAAACGTGATATACTTTGCAGATTAGATAATCCTAAGTTTTTATATTTAACTATTTTGTTTGATGACAAAATAGTTGGTGGTATTTTATACAGACTTAAAGGTTCTACACCATTTATTAAAAAATTGATGTTCGGTAAGTATTATCTTACAAGAGTATACATCTTGCCTGAATACCAAAGTAAAGGTATCGCAACAGAGGCAATCATGCAATCTGAAAAGTTTTTGAAAAAGCCAAGAAAACTTTATGTTGATTTCCCTGAAGATTTGAATAAAAACAGAAAATGCTATACGAAATGTGGTTATACAGATACAGGCAAAAGGCTTGAAACGGAGCCGGGATTGATTCTTGCGTGTTTTGAAAAAAATGTTAAAAGAGGTGTTGGATATGGCAAAAGTATATTTAATATGTGGCAAAATCTGCAGCGGAAAAAGCACATATTGTAGCTTGACAAAGAGAAAAACGGTGCAACCCCAAACGGGGTTACACCGTATCTCTCAAAAAACATCCTTATGGGGCGTGCCCATTCACACAGTCTCTTTTCTTTATGGCGCGCTGTAAGGGATTTTGTCCCGGCGCTCCCGCGCCTATCGCCTCGCTACGCTCGTTGCCACGTCGGCGAAAACGCTCCACCGGAGCCTTTCCTTCCGCATACTTCGTATGCTCCCTCCTTGTTCGAATCCCTTCGCGGTTTTGTGACTAAAAAAAGAAAGGACTGTGCTTTCACACAGTCTCTTTTCTTCATGGCGCGCTGTAAGGGATTTTGTCCCGGCGCTCCCGCGCCTATCGCCTCGCTACGCTCGTTGCCACGTCGGCGAAAACGCTCCACCGGAGCCTTTTCTTCCGCATACTTCGTATGCTCCCTCCTTGTTCGAATCCCTTCGAGGTTTTGCAATTAAAAAAAGAAAGGACTGTGCTTTCACACAGTCTCTTTTCTTTATGGCGCGCTGTAAGGGATTCGAACCCCTGACCTTCTGGTCCGTAGCCAGACACTCTATCCAGCTGAGCTAACAGCGCATTGCTTTTTTATTGCCAAAGTATATTATCACAATCAAAGGATAATGTCAAGCCTTTTCGGGAAAATAATCTTTTTTTATTTACTGTATTTTTTTCGTGACTGAAACTGCCTGCAAGTTGACATTTGCGCACTATGCTGATAAAATTTTATCATATTATAAATACCTTTATGAAAGGAAGCATTATGGAAAATAAATTAGGGTATGTGTTTTCGTTTGCAGTGTTTATTATGTTTTTAATATGGGTTTTATGGGCTGATAAGGCGCTGACGGTACGGGAATTTGAAATTTCAGACATAAAGATTCCCACTTCCTTTAACGGCTTCAGAATTGCTCATATTTCCGATTTGCACAACACCTCCTTCGGTAAAGACAACATAAAGCTGCTTGAAAAGCTCAGGGACGCTTCACCTGATATTATTGCGGTGACAGGTGATATAATAGACTCCCGTCGTACCGATATTGCAGTTGCAGAAGAATTTATCACCGAGGCGCTGAAAATCGCCCCTGTTTATTATGTTACGGGAAACCACGAGTCAAGAGTTACTTCCTTTGACGGACTTTTGTCATTTATGGAAAATGCCGGAGTTGTTGTTGCCGAAAACAAAAGCATCAGGCTTTATCGGGGAAATGCAAGTATAACTGTTTGCGGAATAAGTGATCCTAATTTTACCGCAGGTGATTTTCAGGGCTATGAAGAGGCTGTTGTTGACACTTCTCTGGGAAAGCTCACAAGAAACGAGGATTTCACCGTGCTTCTTTCGCATCATCCCGAATTTTTTAAGCTTTATGTTCAGCACGGATTTGAGCTTGTGCTTTCAGGTCACGCTCATGGCGGTCAGTTCCGACTGCCCTTTGTCGGCGGCTTTATTGCACCGGGACAGGGCCCTTTTCCCGAATACGATTCAGGACTTTATCGGGAAAAGGGGACATCAATGATTGTAAGCCGTGGCCTTGGTAACAGTATTATACCCCTTCGCTTCAACAATCGCCCGGAAATAATCCTTATCACATTAAAGGAGGAAGCATAATGCTTTTCAGAAGACCCTGTTATTATGACGATTTTATCTGCAAGGCAGACAAATGCAGTGACAACTGCTGCATAGGCTGGGAGATATGTATTGACGGTGAAACGGCACAGAAATATGCCGCTGTAAAAGGTGACTTCGGAAAGCGCCTTCGTGAAAACATTGATTTTTCTCAGGAGGCATCCTTTATTCTCAAGGGGGAAAGGTGTCCTTTCCTTAATGAGAGAAATCTTTGTGACATTATAATAAATATGGGTAAGGACAGTCTTTGCCAGATATGCCGTGACCATCCCAGATATTTTGAGTGGTACGGCAACGTAAAGGAGGGAGGTATAGGTCTTTCCTGCGAGGAGGCTGCAAGGCTGATTCTCACAGACGGCTGTTATGCAGACTTTTTTGAAAGTGAGACAGACGAATATGCCGATGAGGATTTTGACGAAGGAGCTTTCAGCCTACTGTTTTCTGTCAGAGAGAGGATTTTTGATATTCTCTGTGACTGCTCACTTCCTCTTGAGGTGAGATTTTCCGAGATTCTGTCCCTGACAGACGCTGCGGAGTCTATGATGAAATCCCGCCAGGTGCAGAAGATTATGTGGGATTTTTCATTCTCTGAGGAGTTGAAGGGACTTGTCGGCGTGCTTGAGCAGACGGAGGCCATTGACGAAAAATGGGAGACACTCCTCATAAAGCTTGAAAAAGCTTTGTCAGAGGGTCTTGAGCTTTCACTGAGCAGTAATGAAGAAAAATATGCCGAAAGGCTCTTTGCATATTTTGTGTGGCGTTATTTTCTCAAGAGCGTTTTTGACGGTCAGCTTACAGAGAAAATCCGTTTTGCACTTTTCAGCGTTACGGCAATTTTTGCTCTTTACAGAAGCCTTGGTGAAGAGAGCTTTGAAGCGCTTGTGAAAAGTGCGGTTATATATTCAAAGCAGATGGAATACAGTGACAAAAATCTTGATTTTTACTATGACAGCCTGTATAATTGAAGAAAAACAGATTAAGAGAGGAAACGAGTATGAAAATCATAGAAACCGTAAAATGCACCGTTGACCCGAAGGAAGTTGCAAGAATAAAGGGTCTTGGCTTTTTAAGAGATAAAACAACCGAGGATAAATTCAACTGCCGTGTCATTACCCGTAACGGCAAAATTTCCGCAGCTGAAGGCCGCATTATTGCCGATGCCGCCGAAAAATACGGAAGCGGTGAAATTGCCATGACCTCGAGAATGACAGTTGAGGTGCAGGGTATACCTTATGATAATGTGCAGGCCTTTATTGATTTTCTTTCCGAAAGAGGTATGGAAACCGGCGGTACGGGCCCGAAGGTACGTCCCGTTGTTTCCTGTAAGGGCACAACCTGTCAGTACGGGCTTATTGATACCTTCGGTATTTCGGGTGAAATTCACGAAAGCTTCTACAAGGGCTACCACGGTGTGAAGCTTCCCCATAAATTCAAAATTGCAGTAGGCGGTTGTCCCAATAACTGCGTAAAGCCCGACATCAATGATATCGGCATTATCGGACAGAGGGTACCTTTCCATAACAGTCTGAAGTGTGTGGGCTGCGGACTTTGCGCAAAAGCCTGTCCTATGGGCGCTATCAGCATTAAAGGTAAAAAGGCAGTGCGTAACGAAGAAGTCTGCAACAACTGCGGAAGATGTATCCCCACCTGCAGACTCGGTGCTATAGAGACGGCAAAGTCGGGTGCAAAGCTTTACGTCGGCGGCAGATGGGGTAAAAAGGTTGCAAGAGGTATTCCTCTGGGAAGGATTTTTGAAAGTGAAGAGGAGCTTCTTTCTGCGGTGGAAAAAGCAATTCTTTTTTACAGAGAAAAGGGTCTTGCCGGTGAGCGCTTTGCCGACACAATTACAAGAGTCGGCTTTGAAAATGCCGAAAAAGAGATACTTTCAGACGGTATCCTGGAAAGAAAAGAAGAGATACTGAAGGATGAATAAGAGACTTGTTTTAACAGGCGTTTCCCTTATTGCAGCTTCGCTTTTACTTTTCGCCCTTGTGTTTTCTTACGGGGATAAGGATACCAAGACGGACACAGAGGCTTATCTTACCTTCACCGACAGTCTCGGAAACGGGGTTGTCCTCGCGAAAAAGCCCGAAAGGGTGGCAGTGCTTTTCTCGTCACTTTGCCAGGTGTGGAAAAACGCAGGAGGGAACACGGATATTACTGTCGGCGAAAGCGTAGAAAGAGGCTTTTGTAGTGAAGATGTACTGCTTGTTGACTCAGGCGCGGGCAAGGTGATAAATAACGAGCTGCTTATTTCATATAAGCCTGATTTCGTTATCTATTCGGCTGATGTTCCTGCTCAGTGTCAGACGGGCGAATTTATGAAAAAAGCCGGTATTCCCTCAATGGGTGTAAGGCTCGACTGCTTTGAGGATTATATGGAGGCATTTGAGCTTTTCTGCCTTATTACGGGGGACAGGAGTAAATTTGAGGCTTTGGGTGAAAATGTCAGAGCAGAAATTGACAGTATAAAAAAAGAGGTCGGAGAAAAGGCTTCGGAAAAGCCGAGGATTCTTTTTCTGCGCTCGGGAAGCAGTCAGTCAAGCTGCAAGGCTAAAAGGGCCGAGGATAATTTCGCGGCAAAAATGCTCGAGGAGCTGGGCTGTGTGAATATTGCCGACAGTGCCCGGGTGCTTCTTGACGGTCTCAGCGCCGAAGAGGTGCTTATGAATAATCCTGACTATATTTTTGTCTCACTTATGGGTGACAGTGAGGCCGGACGTGAATATGTCAGGGGCGTTTTTGAGTCTGAGGCTTACAGTAGCCTCGGCAGTAAAATAATCTTTCTTGAAAAAGAGCTCTATCAGTACAAGCCCTGCGAAAGGTGGGGCGAGGCTTACAGAAAGCTTGCAGAGACACTTTATCCTGAGCTTTTTTGAGAATTTACGGGAGAATGAATTGAAAAACAGACAAAAGCTCACCGACACGGAAAAAACGGTCATTATAACGGCAGTGCTTTTACTTTCCGTTATGGCGGCACTTGTTTTCGGCTCGGTGCAAATGGACCTTACAAGCCTTATTGGCGGTATAATGAAAAGGGATGGCTTTGAAGCTGAAAGCGTCATCCTTTATTCGTTGCGCCTTCCGAGAATCGCTGCAGGTCTTCTTGCAGGTGCAGGTCTTTCGGCTTCGGGTGTGCTTTTGCAGGCAGTTACGGGCAACGCTCTTGCTTCACCGGGAATAATAGGTGTCAACTCGGGGGCGGGCTTTGCAGTTATAATGTTGCTTGCTTTTTTTCCTTTTGCAACAGGATTTATGCCCTTCGCGGCATTTTTCGGTGCATTTATTGCTACAATGCTGATACTGTTTCTTTGCTCGAAAATCAGCTTTTCCAGCTCGTCGGTTATACTTTCCGGTGTGGCGGTTTCGGCACTTCTTAATGCGGGCATATCCTTTATTTCCTATGCGGATAATGACATCCTTTCCCTTTACAGTTATTTTTCTGTCGGCGGTCTGTCACAGATTTTTCCTGAAAGACTTGTTATTCCGGCGGTGATTATAGCCTTCTGTGTTGCCCTGACAGTTTTATTCGCACCGAAGATCGATACCCTTTGCCTTGGTGACAGCATTGCTCTTTCCCTTGGCGTAAATGTAAAACTGCTTCGTTTTTGCTGCCTTGTTCTTGCTTCGGCTCTTGCAGGTGCAGTGGTTTCCTTTGCGGGTCTTCTTGGCTTTGTAGGGCTTGTTGTGCCTCATATCACGCGCAGGATTTTCGGTACTGCGATAAGAAGGCTGACCTTCAACTGTGTGCTTGTGGGCGGAATACTCGTTGTACTGTCTGACCTTTGCGGAAGAATGCTTCTTTCACCTACGGAGGTGCCTGTAGGAATCGTTATGGCATTTATAGGTGCGCCCTTCCTTTTTTATCTTCTGTTAAGGGGGAAGAAAAATGCTTGAAATCAAAAATCTCTGCGTTTCTTCGGGAAAAAGGGAGATACTCAGAAATATAAATCTTGAAATAAAGCCTCACACCGTTACCGTTATACTCGGTAAAAATGCGGCAGGTAAGTCCACACTTATTTCCTGCCTTACGGGTGAGCGGAAATACAGAGGTACCGTCAGCTTTTTTGGGAAAAATCTTGCGATGCTTCCACCGCGTGAAAGAGCCTCTCTGATCGCACTTCTGCCTCAGTATCTGCCGAAGGCCGATCTTACCGTAGAGGAGCTTGTAAGGCTCGGCAGGACACCCTACCTTGACTTTGCGGGACGCTTTTGCCGGGAGGATAAGCTGCAGGTGGAAAAAGCAATTTCTCAGGTAGGTATAGCTCACCTTAAGGACAGAAGCCTGAGCCGTATTTCCGGAGGTGAAAGACAGAAGGCTTATCTTGCAATGATCCTTGCACAGAATACAAGACTGATAGCCTTAGACGAGCCCTCGGCATATATGGACCCTGCCTTTTCCGCAGAGCTTTACACTATGATTTCAGAGCTTGCGGTAAAAAAGAAAAAGACCGTGCTTGCAGTGATGCACGACCTTACTGCGGCTATGGAGATAGCCGACAATGTAATTGTTATTGACGGCGGTGAGGTGATTTTCGCTTCGGATAAGAAGACGGCAAGAGACAGCGGAATAATCGAAAAAACCTTCGGCGTAAAGCGATATGACGCTGAGGAAATGACTTTTTACAGATAAAAAATACCGGATAAAGATGGGCTTTCTTTATCCGGTTTGTTTTTATTTAAGGCCGGTGCTCTTGTTTACAATACCCGTACTGTAGATGAAAAGCACATCCTGACTGTCGAAGGTCACAAAGTCGCCTATCATTTCCGGGACAATGTATCTTGTGTCAATCAGCGTTACCTTGCTGTAGCCGGGCACGAGCAAAGGCGCAAGGGAGCTTCCGAAGGAATCGCGGAAAATTATCAGCTCACGGTCAGTTTCGGCTGAGGGATTAATTATCTCGGCTACCGATACTGCACCTGAAAGGAAAATGTCGTACCTGTCAAGAGAGGTGAGCTTATCAAGGTTGTAGACCTTGGTTTCGTTTTTTGACTCTGCACTTTTTACTGTGCAGCCATCGATTTCTCCGTTTGTCATATAGCAGAGTCTGTCAGCATCAATCGGCAGTGCGGACTGACCGTAGTAGACTCCGTAAAATTCGCCTGCATCTTTTTTCTCAAGGTCTGAAAGAGGCTTCATTCCGAGTTTTTTTCTTATGAGATTTGCGGTGGGGATAATTTCCTCCTGCTTCCAGTGACTGTCTGTTGTGTAGTAGGAGGCGGCGGAGAGGAGAGGATAGATATCAATTTTTTCAAGGTCGGGAAGAAGCTTCAGGGTCATTGCCTCAATTTCGTCAAAGTCATAATGGGGATAGACGGTGCCCTCTGTAAGATAGAAGCTTTTATCGGGAATCAGCGAGAAGAATGCCTTGCACTCTGTGTCCTTGACATATGTGTCATAAAGGGCAGTTATTTTCTGTGTGAAGTTTTCCACTGACTTGCCGAAAATTTTACGGTCAAGACTTCCCGCAGAGCCGTCTATAAGGTAGATGTCATTGTTATCCTTCTGCAAAAGCACGTTGAAGTGGAATTTTGCCTTGAGTGTCCTGAAGGAGTCTCTCAGGGGAAACTGGTCAGCAAGGTAGGTTTCGAAGTCGCGCATAAATTTACCGCTTGTAAGACTTGATACTGAAATGTCGGGGAACTGCTGAAGCCTCCGTCTTTCCCACTCGGAAATGTCTTTATCCGGTAAGATGTAAAGACTTAATGTAAGCGTACCGATAATAAGGACAAAAACTGCCGGTACAAGGAGGTATCTGATTTTCTTTTTCATTTGCATTACCTCCTAGAATCTGAAATATAAAAATGGGTTAAAGGATCCGTCAACGAGGTATGCCGTGCTGAGCACAAGAACAGCAGCGGTAATTATTGCCTCGAGGACAAAGCTGAAGCTTCTGCCCTTAAGTTTTTCTGAAAGCCTTTTCACAAGGGGTGTTGCACCAAGCAGTGCCATTACAAGAAGCACTCCGTAGGAGGAAAGGTTATAAATTGTATCCCCGCTGATAAAGGGCAGACCTCCGAGACCGAACATCAGTCTGAGGTCGCTGAGTGCCATTGTGAAGGAATCTGCATTGAAGAGCACAAAGGAAATAAGCACCAGAACAAGCACATATATGTGACGGAAAACTGCAGGAAGCTTTTCAAGATACTTTTTAAGGAAGAATTTTTCAACGGTGAGAAATACGCCGAAGTAAAGTCCCCAAGCCATAAACGTCCAGGCGGCGCCGTGCCACAGTCCCGTAAGACACCAGACGACAAGTATATTGAAAACCTGTCTCAGGGGCTTTACGCGGTTTCCGCCCAGGGGAATATACACGTAATCGCGGAACCATGAGCCCAGGGAGATGTGCCATCTGCGCCAGAATTCGGTGATGCTTTTTGAGATAAAGGGGTAGTTGAAGTTTTCAAGGAAACGGAAGCCGAGGATTTTTCCCATGCCTATTGCCATATCGCTGTAGGCAGAAAAGTCGAAATAAATCTGAAGAGCAAAGGAAACGGCATAAAGCCACGCGAAGACAACGGAGGGCTCGGCGCTTTCTCTGTAAGCGGTACAAAAGGAGCCGAGAAGGTTTGCTATAAGCACCTTTTTACCGAGGCCGATAACAAATCTGAAAATACCGTCAGAGATATTTCTGAGGGTATGCTTTCTGCTGTCAAGGTCCTCAGCAACTGTGGTATAGCGGACAATAGGTCCTGCGATAAGCTGAGGGAAAAGGGTTATATAGGTCGCGAGACTTATATAATTTTTCTGTGCGGGGACATCGCCTCTGTAAACATCAATGAGGTAGCTTATTGCCTGAAAGGTATAAAAGCTGATACCTATAGGCAGAGTAAGCTTGAGCAGGGGAATGTCTGCACCCGTAAGAGAGTTTACCGTTCCGAGAAGAAAATCGGCATACTTGAACAAAGCAAGAAGCCCGAGGGGCACTGCCACTGAAAAGCTCAGCAGCAGCTTACCCTTCGGGGCAGTACGTCGATTTTCAATTATAATTCCTGCAAAGTAGCAGAAAGTGACAGTGAATGCCATAAGAAGCACATACTTAGGCTCTCCCCACCAGTAAAAAAGCAGTGAGAAGACAAGAAGTGCGGCATTTTTAATCTTTTTCGGGCATAACGCGTAAACAATAAGTGTCAGCGGCAGGAAAAAGTAAAGAAAGGGAATCGACGAAAAGACCATTATTTATCAGCCCTTTGAAAGAACTTCGCCTGTGAGCTCGCTGAGAACGTCACCGCCGGTTACCTGTGAGTTGCTGATTGTTTCAGCAAATACCTGAACGAGTGAGTCAACGTTTGCAAAGTCAGGTGTTGACATAACAAGCATGATAACATCGCCGTAGGAAGCAACGCGGAGCTGCTCAGCTGCAGTGCAGACCCACTTTCTCATATCAATGTTATTGAAGATTTCGTTCTTGATTTCTTCAACCTTGTCGATGTCATTTACTCTTGCAACAACAAGTGAATAGGGCTGCATACCGAAGGATGATTCTGAGAAGTAAGCTTCCTTGATGCCTGAATCGGGCACGTTGATGTTGCCGTCTGTAGCTGCGTCAGCTGCTTCAAGCTCTTCAATGCTGCCAAGACCTAAGAAACCGAAAATTGACCAGTAGTCTGTAACATCGATAGGGTTGATTACAAGTGCGCCTTTGAATTCTGCATTGATTGCGCCGTTTTCTTTTTCGTACATTGTACCGATTACTGCGGAAAGGTCACCTTCGTAGGGAACAGGCTTCTTTTCACCTGAGCATGCTGCAAGACCTAAAACTGCAACAAGTGTAAGTACGATTGCAAGTGCGATTGATAAATACTTTTTCATTTTTTTGATCCTCCAAAAAATTATTTTCATTATAAAAAGTCGCAAGGACATTTATACATTATTATTTAGACGTAAGTTGGAATAATATATGAACTAATTGTAAACTAAGGGACGCTTCAGGGTTACAGTTTTGTAATGCGTCAGTGTCTTGTGTCGTCAGCATAGCATTCGCACCAACGTGCAGAAAATGAGGGCTCCTCGTTGCCTCTGTAAAGGTGACCGAGGTCGCCGAAACTGCTGCAGGTAAAAATAGCCTTGCCCTTTTCTCTTTCCTGACTCTGAAGCACGGTAACCGAGGTGGGAAGTGCAACAAAGTTATGCCAGAAAATCATCGGAGAGACTGAAAATATATGAGACAGTAAAACCGCCTCAACACCGAAGTGGCAAAAAAGTACAACAGTGTCGTGGTTTGAATTCACAACGTCAAAGAGTCTGCCGTTATGAACATAGCCGTGCTTTGCAAGGATGCCGTCAATTCCCTCGCACACTCTTTTGTACTCCTCGGGGACATTCTGACTTTGCATAAGGTCTACGCCCTGCCATTTTTCGTAGGAGTAGTAGTCATCTATAGCCGTCCAGTAGGAGGGCAGCCTGTCCCAGCAATGGGTTGTGCCAAGGTCGGGATGGTCTACCGTGCCCTGAAATTCGCGCAGGAAGTCACAGATTTCAGCTTTACGGTTCATTTTTTGAAGAGTATAGGAGGCAGTCTTTTTTGCTCTTCCTAAAGGTGAGCAGTAAAAGGCAGCCACATCCATTTTTGAAATTTTACAAGCCAGAAGCTTAGCTTCGCGTATACCCTTCGGTGTAAGGGTGTCAAGGGCGTAATTCGGGTCGCCGTGACGGATTATGATAAGCTGCAAGGCATTCACATCCTTTGTTATATACTTTCTTTAGATTATATCACGTAATACCGGGAAAGTAAACCGAAAAAAGCAGGAGATAAAATACTTAAAAAGAATTAAAAATCATTGATAAAGTGTAAACACAGTCGTTCTTATGTTGAAAAAAGAATATTGCGTGATATATACTGAAATCATCAGACGTAAAGGAGAGATAATATGGCACTTGAACAGCTTATGACATCGGCAAAACAGATTTTATGCGCACTTTTTGCGCTCATACTTCCCTTTATGGGTATAGGCAGACCGGCACTTGGTGCCAAGGCGCCTGCACCTGAAACCGTAAGAATCATGTCCTTTAATGTAAGAGACGGTGAATACGACCGCGGAGAAATTGTGCCTCAGGTTGTTGCAGATTACCTTCCCGACTCCGTAGGCTTTCAGGAGTGTGAGGGTACCTGGTATCTGACTCTCAGGACCTACCTTCCGGACTACGGCATAGTGGGTGTAGGCAGACTTACAGGTGCGCCTCTTCTTGGCGAATCAACGGCAATTATGTACAGAAACGATAAGTACAGACTTATTGACTGGGGTACCTTCTGGCTTTCGGAAACTCCCGACAGGGTTTCCATAGGCTGGGATGCAAAGTACCACAGGACCTGCACCTGGGCCATACTTGAAAATAAGGAAACCGGGGCAAGATACGCTCATGTCAATACCCACCTTGACAACGCCGGAAGTGAAGCAAGGGTAAAGGGTCTGGAGCTTGTAATCGAAAAGGCGGAAAGCTTTGATATGCCCGTTGTAATCACAGGTGATTTCAACTTCCCGAAGGGCAGTGACCTTTACAACACTCTGGTCGCTTCTTCCCTTACCGATTCGGCGGAAATAGCAGTATCAGCTGACAGCGGATGCACAGCACACGGCTACAAGGATGTAACCGAAGGAAACCCCATTGATTTTGTATGCGTTAACGACAGAATAACCGATGTACGCTCCTATAATATTGTAAGAGAAAAGTATAATGACAGATTTGTCTCTGACCATTATCCCATCTTTGCGGATATGGTTTTCTGAGAGGTTTGAATGTAAAGTTCACTACTGCGGCCGCGGAAGCATTTCCGCGGCTGATTTTTTTTGATTCTTTTTATGTGAGTGAGGGAAAAAGGGGCGGGGAGGCCCTTTGGGCGCAGGCCAAAGGCACCGTGCCGAAACGGTTTCCTTTTCCCGAAACCGTTTCGGCACGGCGGCAACGCGGAGCGTTGCGCCTCCCCGCATAGTGGGGTAAGCCGCTTTTTTATTTTGAAGCATTAAAAAAACTGCACTCAGTATAAACAAGGGGTTGTTGCATTAAGCGCAGAGCAAAAAGCAAAACAAAAAAGCAGGTATTTTGTAGTTGAACAAGTCCGTTAAAAACGGACAATAGAAAAAACAGACCCCCTATGGTAGAATAAAAGAAACTACCATAGGGGGAATTATTATGCCAAGAGAATACAGAAACATAAGTCAATACGAAAAAGA
>SVJW01000078.1 GCA_015068735.1 Oscillospiraceae bacterium | reverse complement strand
CTGCACGAAAGCGGTTGCCATTTCATTCAGGCGTTTGACACCGAAACAAAAGCAGGGAAGGGAATGAAGGTAATCTACCTCGGTGAAGAGGTTAAGCTTTTAGAATCTCCCCCAATTGCAAATATCGAGCACGTCAAGGTAAGAGAAAACGGAGATACAATAATCTTTAAGGGCACATTCCCCGAAAGTTGGGACAAGGGTACTACTGCCGTTTTGTGCCATACTGAAAGAGATGTGTCGTCGGTTGCATTATACCACTCAAAAGATATTATCATCGATAATTTCAGAATAATTAACGGTGCAGGAATGGGATATTACGCAATATATACGGAAAATATCACTCTTAACAAGGTAGGATTTTACTGCGATGAGCTTTCTCACGGCATTGTAACAAACGATGCCGACGGAGTGCATTTTGTAGGTTGTAAGGGTTATGTAAAAATTTACGACAGCAGGTTTGAGGGTATGATTGACGATACCCTGAATATTCATTCTATATATCACCTGACATCAAAGGCAAACGGAAATGTTATCTCTGCAATGCGCACAAAATATTCGGCTTGTCTTGAAGCTGCCACGGGACTTTTCGGAATCGGCGACACAATTGCCGTGTATAACGGAATGACTATGGAAGAAAAGGCAAGATTTGTCATAAAGGATATAAACCTACCCGACGACAGATGGGTAACGGATATTACGGTAGACGGAAATACCGAAAATATCACCGAGGGTGATGTTATTGAGAACATCTCCACCAATCCGTCACTTCACTTCAAAAATACAGAATTTATCAATGCAAACACACATCAGAGACTGCAGACAAGAGGAAAATCCCTTATCGAAAATTGTACATATGCCGTTCCCATGTGGCTTACGGGCGATATGAATTACTGGTTTGAATCAAGTCCCGTGAAAGACCTGACCGTGAGGAACTGCACTTTTGTCGGAGAAAGAGCAATTGTGACACTCCGTCCCAAGTTCACTCCCACGAAAAAAGCTCCTTACTACCATACGGGTGTAACAATCGAAAATTGCACCTTTGATAATCCGAATGCATTCAAGGCAAAATGCGGTGATGATATTAAATTTATCGGAAACAAATCATCAAGCGGTGAAAAACTTGTGATTGATGCAACAGATTGCGGAACAATTATAGAGGAATAAATAAGAGCTACCCAGTGGGGTAGCTCTTATTTTACTATATTGCTTTTTTTAAATACTTTCACAAGGACAATTCCTAAAATTAACCCTGCGGCACCTTGTACAGCATTAAACGGGATATTTACTGCCGACGGGATAAATCCGTACATAAATCCCTCAAATACGAAGTAACCCAAAACCATTACCACTTCCGCAACAAATCCGCTTATGATAAGAAACGGGAGTTTTTGGCTTTTTCTCGATAAAAGATAAGCTATAAGTGCCATTAGTCCTTTTATAAAAAATGTAGCAGGTGCATATATTATGTAGCCTGAAAAAACATCCGCCAATGCGCTGCCGATTCCTGCCGCTAAGAAGCCATAAACAGGGGAGAGTAGCCAGCCTGAAAGCAGTACCACACAGTCTCCGAGGTTAATATAACCTTTCAGCGGTGATGGAACTTTTATAATCATCGTCGCCACACAAGTAAGCGAAGCAAGGAGTGCCGTAAGCACGATTTTTTGAGTTTTTGTTTGCATAAAAATCACCTTCTAATTTTTTATTATAAACTATTGATTAAGCTTTTTCCAGCTTTTTTTAATAAATTTATAAAATATCAATATATTCACCGCTTAGCGCTTTGTTCATACTTCTTACGGCACAAAATTTTCCACACATAGAACAGCTTTCCTCGATTTCGGGCTTTCTATCATCGCGAATTTTCTTTGCAGTTTCAGGATCGATTGAGCATTTCCATTGCTCATCCCAATCAAAATTCCTTCTGGCATCTGCCATTTTATCGTCGATGTCCCTTGCATGAGGAATTTTCTTTGCTATATCGGCAGCGTGTGCCGCTATTTTAGAAGCAATAATCCCCTGCTTTACATCATTGACGTTGGGGAGGGCAAGGTGTTCTGCAGGTGTTAAATAACACAAAAATGCCGCACCGGCAGATGCCGCAACAGCACCGCCTATTGCAGAAGTAATATGGTCATATCCCGGGGCAATATCGGTTACAATAGGGCCAAGAACATAAAAAGGCGCTCCCATACAGATAGTCTGTTGCAGTTTCATATTTGCTTCAATCTGGTCAAGAGGCATATGACCGGGCCCCTCAACCATAACCTGTACATCTTTTTCCCATGCACGTTTTGTAAGCTCTCCCAATCTTACCAATTCTTCAATCTGACATACGTCGCTTGCATCGGCAAGGCAACCGGGACGGCACGCATCTCCAAGAGAAATGGTTACATCGTATTCGCGGCAAATATCAAGGATTTCGTCATAATATTCATAAAAAGGATTTTCTTCCCCTGTCATACTCATCCAGGCAAAAACGAGAGAACCACCGCGGGAGACAATATTCATTTTCCTCTTGTGATTTTTTATTTGTTCTATGGTCTTTCTTGTAATGCCACAATGAAGCGTTACAAAGTCCACGCCGTCTTCGGCGTGAAGGCGTACCACATCAATAAAATCTTTGGCGGTAAGTGTTGCAAGGTCCCTTTGATAGTGAATAACGCTGTCATATACGGGGACAGTTCCTATCATTGCAGGACATTCTTCTACAAGTTTTTTGCGGAAAGGCTGAGTATTTCCGTGCGAGGATAAATCCATAATTGCCTCTGCGCCCATATCAACCGCTTCAGTAACCTTTTTCATTTCAATGTCATAATCTTTGCAATCCTTGGAAATTCCCAGATTAACGTTGATTTTTGTACGAAGCATTGAGCCTACTCCGTTGGGGTCAACGGATTTGTGGAGCTTATTGGCACATATTACAACCTGACCTTTTGCTACAAGGTCTCTTATTTCTTTTTCCGTTCTGTATTCTTTTTTAGCAACTGCTTTCATTTCAGGAGTAATAATTCCTTTTCTTGCAGCATCCATTTGCGTAGTGTAATTTCTCATAAGAATTTCATTCCTTCCTCTGTAATATGATTCAGCGGTCCTGAGCCTTTGCCAAGATTTAATGATGAAGAGAGAGCCTCTGTTATGTATTCTTTTGCTTTTTGCACGGAGCTTTCAAGGTTAAGTCCTTTTGCAAGATTTGATGCAATGGCACTTGAAAGGGTGCATCCCGTCCCGTGGGTATTGGGATTATCAATACGTTTGCCCTTAAACCATTTGAATTTCCCATCTGTATATAAAAGGTCGTTTGCACCATTTATTCTGTGTCCGCCTTTTAAAAGTACATTGCATCGGAATTTGTGACTTATCTTTTCAGCGGCAGTGAGCATATCATCTTCGCTTTCAATAGTTGTTTGTGTGAAAACTTCAGCTTCGGGAATGTTGGGAGTAACAAGTGTGGCGATGGGAAATAAATTTTTCGCAAGAACTTCCGATAGCTTTTCTTTTGAAAGAGAAGCACCGCTTGTGGCAACCATTACAGGGTCTAAAACTATATTTTTTGCTTTGTAAAAGGACAGCCTGTCATAAATTACCTCTGCAAGCTCAGACGAAGACACCATACCTATTTTTACTGCATCGGGATAAATATCCGTAAAAACGGCATCAAGTTGTTTCCTTAAAAAATCGGGAGTAACTTCCGAAATCCCGTACACCCCCGTGGTGTTCTGTGCAGTAAGTGCGGTTATAACGCTCATTGCATAAACTCCGTGAACAGTCATTGTTTTAATGTCTGCCTGAATTCCTGCACCACCGCTACAGTCGGAGCCGGCTATTGTAAGAACTGTTTTCATTTTATCAGCTCCTTTGAAAGACTTAGCAGTATTTCGGCTTCTTTTCGGGGACTTTCCGCTTTCATAATTGCAGATACAACACATATTCCCGAAATGGAAATTCCTCTTAAAATATCAATGTTTCCCTTGTTAAGTCCTCCGATTGCATTTACGGGAATTGGAACTGCTTTGCATATTGCATCAAGTGTTTCTGTAGATGTAAGAACGGTCTTTACCTTTGTGGTAGTAGGGTATATTGCTCCTACGCCCAGATAATCTGCCCCCTGGCTATATGCCTCGAGTGCTTGCGGTACAGTTTTTGTTGTAGCTCCGATAATCATATTTTCACCTAATATTTTTCGGGCAGTTTTAATGGGCATGTCACTTTGCCCCAGATGTACACCCTCTGCATCTATTGCCATTGCCACATCTATGCGGTCATCAATTATGAGCGGAACATTGTATTTTCTTGTTATTTCGTGTACCTTTTCCGCAAGGTGAATATACCTTCTTGTATCAGGCTCTTTTTCTCTTAGCTGAAGAAGTGTAGCTCCACCCTTTAAAGCTTCTTCGACTCTATATAAAAATTCTTCTTCGCTAAAACCTGTACTGTCGGTAATAAAATAAAGTGTTGTGTCAATTTTCTTCATATTTGTTCTCCTTTACACATAGAGGTAGTCATTCAGAACGGGTTGAAGTCCTTCATCGGAAATATCCTGATACATTTTACCAAGGCTTCTGTTATCATCAATTTCAAACTGTTCATCACCCTTAATCGCACTTGTTTCTTCTCCCTTGTATTTGCTTTCATGATCACCGATTCCTGTGGAAACTCCTGCCGAAACTTTTGTTGCGGCAATTTTTACAATTCCGTTGCGGAACTGAGCGCTTTCTCTGGAGGATACGGTGATTCCCACATACGGAAGAAAAATACGGTAGGCACAAAGAATCTGACAAAGCTGCTTTTCGTGAACATCCAAAGGATTTATTTTTTCGTTGTTTATTATAGGTCGCAGCCTCGGACAAGAAAGCGACATTTCTGCGTGAGGATATTTGCGTTGCAGATAATAAACGTGCATAGCACTTGCGAGAGCATCTTTTCTGAAGTCTGAAAGACCGAGAAGCGCTGAAAAGGCGACTCCGCGCATTCCACCCATAAGTGCACGCTCCTGTGCATCAAAGCGGTACGGCCATACTCTTTTATGTCCAAGAAGGTGAAGCGTTTCATATTTATCCGAATCGTAAGTTTCCTGAAAAACTGTGACATAGTCGGCACCGCATTCGTGCAGGTATTTGTATTCATCGGTGTTTACGGGATAAATTTCAAGCCCTACCATTCTGAAATATTTTCTTGCAAGTCTGCAGGCTTCACCGATATAATTTATGTCGCTTTTTGTCCTGCTTTCGCCCGTAAGTATCAGAATTTCTTCCATACCGCTATCGGCAATAACTTTCATTTCTTTTTCAATTTGTTCCATATTCAGCTTCATACGGTTTATGTCATTGTAACAATTAAATCCACAGTAAACGCAGTAATTATCACAGTAATTTGCTATATACAGCGGTGTAAAAAGATAAACGGTATTTCCGAAATGCTTGCTTGTTTCTTCTCTTGCCCTTTGTGCCATCTGTTCTAAAAATGGCTCGGCAGCAGGGGAGAGAAGTGCTTTGAAATCCTCTATGGTGCAGCTTTCGTGTTCCAATGCCGCCTTTACATCCTTTTCTGTATATTTGGTATAGTCAAAAGAATTCATCTGCGATATTACTTTTTCACACACATCAGATTGGATTTTTTCCATACCCGGCAAATATTCCATATGGCTTTTTCTGAACATGGGGTCTGTTTCGAGACGATGTTTTTTTTCTAAGGCAGCGGATGAAAGATGAACTGAGTCAACAAAAAATTGGTTTTCCATGTTGATTCCCCCTTAGTCCCTTAAAAATCCGGTAAGCGGATCAGACGCTGAAGCTCCGCGGGTAAGTACTCTGCCAAGTCCGGATAGATATGCCTTTCTGCCGGCTTCAATTGCCTGACGGAAAGCAGATGCCATCAGCGGTAAATCTCCTGCTGTGGCTAAGGCTGTATTTGCCATAATTGCCGCAGCTCCCATCTCCATTGCTTCGCAAGCCTGGGAGGGCTTTCCGATGCCGGCATCAACGATGATAGGCAGGTCAATTTCGTCAATAAGAATTTGAATAAAATCTTTTGTAGCAAGTCCTCTGTTGGAACCGATGGGAGAGGCGAGAGGCATTACCGAGGCCGCACCGGCGGAAACAAGGTCTCGCGCTGTATTAAGATCAGGGTACATATATGGCATAACAACAAACCCGTCGTTTGCGAGAATTTCAGTTGCTTTTATGGTTTCCTGATTGTCTGGAAGTAAGTATTTTGAATCACGCATAATCTCGATTTTTACAAAATTGCCGCATCCGAGTTCTCGTGCAAGTTTGGCAATACGTACTGCTTCTTCAGCATTTCTGGCACCGCTGGTGTTAGGAAGCAGAGTAATCCCTTTCGGAATAAAATCCATAATGTTTTCATTTTCCTTTGTGTTGGCACGGCGTACAGACAGTGTTATGATTTCTGCTCCTGCATCTTTGACGGCTGATTCTATAAGTTTCATAGAATATTTTCCTGAGCCTAAAATAAAACGGGAACTGAACTCATGACCGCC
>SVJW01000011.1 GCA_015068735.1 Oscillospiraceae bacterium | reverse complement strand
GAGAATCTTTAAAAAACGCTGCATTAGGCAGCGGATTTAATGATTATTCATGCTTTTACAGACTATACAAAAAGTATTACAAAAACTAAATGCCCGTCTATATTATGGTAGACGGGCATTTTTTCTACTTAATTTTCTCCGCCTCCGAGAGCATATTCTCAATAAATAT
Organism: Oscillospiraceae bacterium; assembly: GCA_015068735.1. Taxonomy (GTDB): domain Bacteria; phylum Bacillota; class Clostridia; order UMGS1883; family UMGS1883; genus UMGS1883. The sequence goes on along the minus strand of SVJW01000011.1, from coordinate 47,327 downwards.
CCCATAACCTCTTGTCGGGTCATTTACAAGCACGTGGGTTACTGCACCGATAAGTTTACCGTTCTGGATAATGGGCGAACCACTCATCCCCTGAACAATTCCGCCTGTCTTATCGAGCAGTTCGGGGTCAGTTATTTCAATGGATAGCCCCTTTGAGGCTGAACCATAGGGCATAGTACGGAGAATTTTGATTTTGTATTCCTTAACGTCGCCGTCCACAGTAGAAAGAATGGTGGCATCTCCTGTTTTAACTTGGCTCATTACACCGATGGGGTAGCTTTCTCCACACAGATCAGAGTGAGGAAATACATCCCCGAATAAACCTGCTTCGCAGTTTTTTCTGACCGTACCGGAAATTTCACCTGCACTTGAAAAACTTCCTGAGATTTGCCCGGGAGAGCCTTTTTTTCCTTTTTGTACTGAAATTACCATACTTTTTTCAATGCTTCCGTCAGCAACATTAAAAAGAATTCCCGTGTCGCTGTCACTTATTCCGTGCCCCAATGCCCCGTAGGTGAGATTTTCCGGGTTAATATATGTCATCGTACCTACGCCGGCACTGCTGTCACGAACCCATAATCCAAGCTTGAGCTCACCGTCATTATCATCACTGACGGGCGTGACCTTAACTGTTTTTATTGCATTTTTTCGTTGCAGGGTAAGGGTTGTGCTTTCAGTTATTACAGAGGATACTTCTTCAGCACTTTTTACTTCCTGTCCGTTTATTTTCAGAATAATATCTCCCGGAAGAATCCCTGCTTTTTGTGCTGGCGATATTTCGACTCCTTGGCACAATACAGGTGCAAGATTTGTTACGATAAGCCCTTTATTATATATTCTGATTCCGATAAGTTGTCCGGACACATAAAGACTTTTTGGCTGAGAAACATTGATTTTAACTTTTTTAAACGGAATACTACCTACGTTCAGCGTTGCATCGTATGTTCCTGTTTTAAGGGGTGTGACAGTATCATTTCCGGAGGTAACACATACATCATCGGGAATATTTCTTATAGATACTCCAAGACCAAGTGTGCTGCTATGAGATTCATTTTGGTGCATGATTATTTCTGCAGGAAATTCCGATAAAATATCTGCATACAATATGAGTGCGGAAAAAGAAAGTGCTAAAATACAAGAAGATAACTTCTTTATAAATCTCATAGAATGTACCTCCAATATACTAATGATATTAGAGTGCCTGAAAAGGCTTTTTTTATAACAGGAAATTAATTCTTGTATTCGTCAAGACTTCTGAATGTATAGCCCTCTTTACGGGCGTATTCAATAACATTTCCCAAAGCATCGGCATTTCCTTTTGAAACAGCGTGGAGGAGAAGTACGCATCCCGGATGAAGATTTTTTGTAATTTTTTGAAAAGCTTCCTCGGCACTTACGTTATTATTCCAGTCAACATATGCCTGCGACCAAAAAACGTTCGTATAACCGAGATCTCCCGTAATTGCCAGAGTTCTTTCACTGTATTCACCCTTGGGCGGTCTTAAATATTTTGTTTTTTTGCCGCATATACCATATATCAATCTGTCTAAATCGTAAAGCTCTTTTTTCAAAGTTTCAATATCTTTGATTTCCGGAATTGATGGGTGATTTACCGTGTGATTTCCTACAATATGACCTTCTTTTATCATTCTCTTAATCAAGTCGGGATTTTCTTTTACATAAGGACCTGTCACAAAAAAAGCGGCTTTTACATCTTTTTCTCTTAAAGTATCAAGTATAATTGAAGTGTAGCCGTTTTCATACCCCTCATCAAAAGTGAGATAAATATTTTTTTCATCGGTATCCTCTTTATATATGCAAGAGTATTTTTCCATTTTATCGATTTGGTCACGGGTAAATTCAGGCCCGTTTTCGGTTCTTCTGAAACCCCAACCTTCCTTTTTTGAAGAAAGTTCGTCGTACGTTTTTGCTTCGGGGGATAATACATTTTCCGAATTGGGGGCAGTACATCCAAAGAGAAAGATTATCAGGATTGTAATAATTATAAAAATTTTTTTCATCAAACCAATCCTTTCAATAAAAAAATAGCACTATCAGTACAGATAGTGCTATTTTATTCGTCTTATAAAAAGTTATGCTCTTTTCTTCTTTTTATTTGCATAATTAGCCTTGCTCTTTTTAGAATGATTATTCCAAAAAGCCCAGAAAGGAGATGCAATGAAAAGGGAAGAATATGTTCCTGCTATAATACCGATAATAATCGGAAGAGCAAATTCCTTGATGGAATCAACGCCCATTATATAGAGAACACCGATTGTAAGAAGTGTTGTAACTGAGGAGTTAATTGCTCTCCAGTAAGAATTTGTTATAGCGTCGTCAGCAACTTCGTTGGGAGTAGCTTTGGGAGCATTGCGCTTCTTTTCACGAACACGGTCAAACACAACGATTGTAGCGTTGATTGAGTAACCGAGAATTGTAAGAACTGCCGCAACAAAACTTGTGTTAACAGTGAAGCGGAAGATTGAATAGAAACCAAGCATTATAATTACGTCGTGAGCAAGAGCAATTACAGCACAAGTACCTGACTTGAAGTCGAAACGCCAAGTAATATAAAGAAGCATAAGTGCAACAGCGATAATAATAGCCTTAAGAGCGTTCTTAATAAGCTCACCGCTTACACTTCCGGAAACTTTTTCTACCTGAGAAACATTTTCCTGGGAGAGGTTGTATTCAGCCTTTATAGCTTCAACAATTGCCTGGCTTTCCTCGTTCTTAAGTTCGGAAGTCTTAATGGAAACACCGGCATCGCCCATTTTCTGAACTACAATATCTTTAGCATCAGAATTTTCTTTGATAATTGCGGTAATACGGGATTCAACACTGTTGCTGTATTCGGTTTTTCCAAGATCAAAGCTGAGTGTGGAACCGCCTGTGAAATCAATACCTAAATTAAGTCCTTGTATACAAAGGGAAGCAACACTGACTAAAATAAGAACAGCAGAAATTATAAAGAAAATTTTACTTTTTGATGTTGGTGATTTAATCATTTTTCTTCCCTCCTTTTGACAATCCGTAAAGTGCAGGATTCTTAATACCGAAACCTACAATTTGCTTAAGCAAGAACTTTGTAAGAGTTACAGCGGTAAGCATACTTATAACGATACCGATAAAGAGTGTCATAGCGAAGCTCTTAATCGGGCCTGTGCCGAAGTAGTAAAGTACAGCAGCGGCAATAACAGTTGTGATGTTAGAGTCAATGATTGCAGTAAGGGCACGCTTGAAACCGCTGTTTACGGAAGCGCCTACGCTCTTTCCTGCACGAAGCTCGTCCTTAATTCTTTCAAAAATAACAACGTTGGCGTCAACTGCCATACCGATTGAAAGAATTACGCCGGCAATACCGGGAAGTGTAAGTGTTACTACTCTCCATTCATCAACAAAGAATCCTGCCAGAACGAGTGTAACGACTGAAACATACGCTACGAGAGATACGCTTGCAACCAAACCGGGAAGTCTGTAAATAGCTATCATAAACAACATTACAAGGATAATTCCTATAAGAGCTGCTGTAAGAGAAGTATTAAGAGCTTTCTCACCAAGTGTAGGTCCGATGCTTCTTACTTCAATTTCCTTAAGAGAGAAAGGAAGCTGACCGGAAGTAATAAGGGCTGCAACATCTTTTGCTTCTTTCTGAGAATAACCGCCGGAAAGAATACAGGTGTCTTCGTTAATAACATCTTTTACGGTGGGAGACATCTGAATTTCACCGTCAAGAGCAATGGAGATTATGTTTTTGCCTGCACCTGCATTTACTGCAGCAGCAGTAGCCTGAGAAAATTTCTCTCTGCCGGCTGAGGTGAATGTAATCTGTACATAATGCTCATTACTGCCGTACTCACTGATCTGTCCGTATTGAGCTTTTGCACTCTCAACATTTCCGCGTGCATCCATTACCAGGTTGCCGTCTGCGTCAAGAAATTCGAGCTTTGCAGTAGAACCGATTACCTTAACAGCTTCCTGCGGATTATCAACATTGGGTATTTCGATACGGATGCCTGTGTCACCCTGACGAGAAACAGTAGCTTCTGTATGTCCCATAATGTCAAGTCTTCTGCGGATAACTTCCTCTGCTGCATCCATCTGGGAAGAAGATACTTCGGAAAGGTCATCTACATCCGGTTCAAACACGATAACAGAACCGCCTACAAGATCAAGTCCCTGTCTTATACCTTTTTCTTTGTCAAAGGTACTGGGAACATGGAATTTGCCGATTTTAACGTCATCTGCCGCAATATATGCAAATGCAGCAATGAGTACCACAACCAGCAAGAATGAAATTACATTTTTTGCCTTCATTATTGTTCCTCCTTTGTTATTATCTATATATCACAATAACATTACTATTATATATATAAAATGGAAAATAGTCAATAGCAAACTTGATTATTTACTGTTTATTCCCAATATACCGCCTAAGCCTCCGCATAATGCTCCAATGGGGAGAGTTTTAACAAATGAAATCAAAAAGTCAGAGGAGTCAAAAAAGATTTTCCCCACAAGAGAAATCATGAAAATACATAAAACGGCAGTAATAATTCCTGTCAGAAGTCCTCTGCCTGAGGAGGATCTTGCTGCGAGGAAAGCAGAAATAAAAGCAGGTAAAGTATAACTGTAATCGATTATTGCTTGCATCAGCCACAAAGCAGGGGGGAGATACGAAAAAACAACGCTGATAAGGGCGAGGAGAACAACTGTTAACAAAATTGAAATCACAATAGAAAGTATGTATTTTTTTAAAGAATGCAATGATAAGAAACTCATAATAAAACACCTCCGAACTATACTATTCGGAGGTGCTTTGAATTATTCGTGTACTGTAAGATTAGTGCTTATAGCTGCCTTCTGGAACTTGATCTGGCACTTTTCAGCACCGGTACCTGTTTCGATTACGACTTCATCTTCTTTAATCTTAACGATTTTACCGATGATTCCGCCGACAGTAACAATTTTGTCTCCAACCTGAAGTGCATCAAGCATAAGACGAAGCTGTTTCTGCTGCTTTTTCTGAGGTCTGATAATTATAAAGTAAAAAACCAGAATGATAAGAATCATGGGTAAAAAGCTCATTATCAAAGCTATTGGTCCACCCTGTCCGGCTGCCTGCTGAGCCTGTTCTTCTGCTGCAAATGCTGTAATCATTAAAAATCCACCTTTCTAAAAATTATATATTAAAATTAAATTATACGTCACGTTCTTTGATGATAACCTGTGCTATATTACGAGCGTTTTTCTTGTTTGAAGGGAGATTATCAGAATCAGAATCTTCTATAACAACGGCTAAATAAAGATCTGTTGTATTGAGAAATCCCATGTTTTTGAGATATTCGTTCCCTTCAATGGATACTGCATAAACACGGCCTTGTTCATCTTTCAATACTTCATACTTACCTGTGCCTGTGTCCCTGACGTAGTTGGTAGAGGTGTCAAATATATCCTTCTTTTCAAACCGCTCAAAAGTTGCCTTGGTAGTAATTACAATGTCGCAGTCTTCCGGGGTACACAAAACTTCGGCAACTTCATCAAGATCACTTTGTGTATCAACTGTATGTGAAGACAATGTAGCGGTCTTTTTATTGTCACCGTCAGAATCGTGCAGGAATTCTTCAAGATCGTTCTTGGTATCGTTGAACGTCTGAACATTAACATATTCTGTGCTTATACATGTGATTTTCAGGTCAGCCTCGCTTTTTTGACATGAACTGAGTGCAAATGCTGTTATACATATAACAAATAAAGCAAAAAACAAAATATGCCATTTATAGTAATTAAAAAAAGCTCTCATTTCAATCATCCACACTTCGGTAAATTAATGAATATAAATTCTCAGTGTGATATATTATATATTAAATATTTGCTTTTTACAAGAGGTTTACAGTAAAAATTTTCATAGTGTTCATAATTAAGAAATCAAGGGGGCTTAAAATTTGAAAAAAGGCAAAAGATACGGACTGTTTACAGCAATATCAATGGTGGTGGGTTCCGTAATCGGAAGCGGAGTATTTTTTAAAACGGAAACACTTATAAATATTACAAAGGGAAACGGGTGGGAAGCTTTGACGGCATGGCTCATAGGCGGACTAAGTATGATTTTATGCCTTTTAAGCTTTGTTTGCGTAGTAAGGTATGTGGGGTGTGAGCGAGGGCTGTTAGGAATTGCAGAAAATACAGTAGGGGAAAGATATGCCTATTATACAGGATGGTTTATGGCAACTGTATACTATCCGGCTCTTGCAAGCGTTCTTTCGTGGCTTAGTGCTCGTTACACACTTCTTGTTTTCGGAGCAGAACATTCGGACAGTGGGTTATGTATGCTTGTGTCCTGCTTGTACCTTATTGTTTGCTTTACCCAAAACCTGTTATCGCCGCGTGTTTCCGGAAAAGTACAGATTACGGCAACGGTACTGAAACTGATTCCTCTTGTCCTTATGATTGTTTTCGGATTGTTAAGGGGAATAAATGGCGGCAACCTGCAACAAAATCTGTTCGTGGAAAAGGTACAGGGAAATAGCGGCACAGCGCTGTTTCCTGCAATAAGTGCCGTGCTGTTTGCTTACGAGGGATGGATTGCAGGGCTAAGCATAGGTTCAGAGCTTAAAAACAGTAAAAAGAATATGCCTCTTGCTCTTTTAATTGGTGGAGGAATTGTTACGGCAGTTTATATTTTGTACTATATGGGAATTATGGGGAGCGTCCGGTCGGAAATGTTTATGGAACAGGGGCAAAACGGTATAAAATTTGCCTTTGCCTCCGTTTTTGGAAAATATGCGACAGATTTACTGCTGATTTTTGTGGCAATATCCTGCTTTGGTGCTCTGAACGGAATGATGTTTTCTGCAGGAAGAGCAATGTATCAGTTGAGACACAATAATAATGTTACGGAACAAAATTCGCTTCCGGAAAATTTGGCAGTGCCTTTTGTGACGGAACTCGTTTTGTCTGCAATATGGCTTTTTTTGTTTTTCGGATTTTCAATATCCGGAAAACCGCTTTTCGGAGGCTTTGGGTTTGATGTTTCGGAAATTCCGGTGATTACAGTTTATTCTTTGTATATCCCCATCTTTTTTATGTTTCTGAAAAGAACAAAAAAAGAACTTTCGTTCAGCGCAAAGGTTATAGTGGTATTGGGGATTTTTGCTTCGGCAACTATGGTGATATGTGCTTTTTTCGCACATGTGAAGGATGTGGCGGACTACCTGTGTTTACTGATTGCAATAATGCTTACAGGTTCACTCTTTCACACTAAATAAATATTCCCCGTTCCCATATGGGAACGGGGAATATTTATTTACATTAAAGGTGCAAAAAGCTTGAGCAATGCATTTAAAATTCTTCTGAAAAAATTGTTGGGCGTACACATATCGGGTGTTATAACAGTGCATTTTTTCAAAGTCTCGTCAAAATCTTCACGGACGGAACGGACAACGCTGCCGTCCAGAAACCATGCTGCACATTCAAAATGGAGATAAAGGCTACGGTAATCAAGGTTTATGCTTCCCACAACGGCAATTTCATCATCGCTGCAGAACGTTTTCCCATGAATGAAACCGGGTGCATATTCGTAAATACCTATTCCGGAATCCAGAAGCTCTTTATAATAGCTGTAGGCAACGGCTTTTGCATACCAATGATCGGCAGCGGAGGGACAGATGATTTTTAAATCAATACCGCTGTAAGCAGCATTCTTTAAAGCGACTACCATTTCATGGTCAAGAATAAGGTAGGGGGTCGTAATATAAACGTATTTTTTTGCCTTATTTATAATATCCATGTAAATAAATTCGCCTGTCTGGAATTTATCCTGAGGCATATCGGAAAAAGGCATTACATATCCGTCATTAACAGAGATTTCTGTTTCTTCTTTCATATAGACAGGTTCAAAAGTTTTTATATCCTCATCAGGGGAGGAAACTCCCCACCATAAGTGCAGAAACATTCGTGCAAAACTGAATGCAGCCTCTCCTTTAATTAAGACGGCCATATCTTTCCAGTGACCGAGAGGGTGATCAACATTTATATATTCATCGGCAAGGTTTACTCCGCCCGTATATGCAACTTCCCCGTCGATTACCATAATTTTTCTGTGGTCTCGGTTGTTCTGGATTGAGGAAAGAAACGGCGTAAACGGAGAGAAAACTTTGCACTTTATCCCGAATTCTTCAAGTATCTTCGGGTATTTGTAGGGAAGAAGCGTCATACTGCCCATTCCGTCGTACATTATTCTTACATCAACGCCTTCTTTTGCTTTCTGCTTGAGAATTTCCAGAATCGAATTCCACATTACGCCCTCACGGATAATGAAAAACTCAATAAAAATATAACGTGTGGCTTTTCTTAATTCGTCAAGCATACTTTTATGCATATCCTCTCCCAAAGGGAAGTATTCAGCATTGTTACAACGAAAAGCACTCATTCCGCAAATATTATTTATATAGTGTACGGTGGATTTTCTTTCAGGAAATCGGCTCGCAATTTCTTCAAAAACGTCAGCCTCCTGAATGTAGCCTTCATTGATCTTTTTTTCACTGGTGCTTAGTTTGTTAAAGTAACGCTTTGTATGCAACTGACCTGTTATAAACAGGTAAAAGAGTCCGCCGAAAAGAGGTACCAACAGTATTGGTATAACCCAGGCAAGCTTGTATGATGGGTTTGAATGACGGTTTACAATTATAATAACGGTCACGATGCTTATAAATTGAAGAAAAACGTCAAAGTACAAAAATATTTCACTTATTCGCATCAGAGATCCTACTATTGCCATAATCTGAAGAATCATCAAAAAACTGACAATGGTAACTTGACTGAAAAGAAATTTTAAAATTTTCCGCACAAAAACCACTCCGTAATATAATTAGTAAACGATTTCTACGGTTCTGCTTTCTTCGTTCCAATCTACATTGGCATTGACTGCTTCGGTAACAAATCTTACGGGAACAACGTTGGAGCCGTTTACATTTATGGGAGCAGCAACGTGTTCTGATAACACTTCGTCTATTGTTATTTCACCATCAGGTGTGATTACTACCGTGTCATCATCTTTTATACAGGTTACGTTTCCGGTGGCTTTTTCCCAGGAAACTGTGTAACCCATCATTTCCATAAGAGCACGAAGGGGAACATAGGTTCTGCCATCTTTAATAATCGGAGCAGCATCGTCAAAGTCGACAATTTCACCGTTGAAACTTACGCTGACAGGCGCACTGTAAGGTATATCCATATAAATGGCATAGCTTTTTGCATATGAACCTGCAGGAACCTGCAATGTTACTTTATAGCAACCGGTAAAAGCGTATTCGTCAATCCATTCAACTTCATAGGGAATGGTAACGAGCCTGAGCTGACGGCAGCTTCCGAACGCCATTGAGTCTATATAAATAACGCTGTCCGGAATATGAACACTTCTTAAAGCTTCGTTTGCCGCAAAGGCACCGCTTCCCACAGCAGTAACGCCTTCGGGAATATAAACATGGGGGGAATTTCCCTTGTACGATATCAAAACACCGTTTACCGTAACAAAATCTGTTTCAATGTTATCCATCCACAATGTGTCATCAAATGCACCTGCACCAATATGAGAAACTGTGGTAGGTATAGTTATTTTTTCAAGATTTTTACAATGAATAAATGCATTGTCGCCTATTTTTTCAACTGTGTTGGGAAGAATAACTTCCTTTATAGTTTCATTATAGGCAAAAGCATTTGCAGCAATACATTTTATTCCGGAAGGAACATTGATTGTTTCGGAAATGCCGTTATACTTCAAAAGCGTTGTATTTCCCAGTAGTACAAACTCCGCACCGGAATCGATAACCCAGTTTGTGTTGTCGAACGCGTTTGAGTCAATGTACCCGGGGACGCCTTTGAAATTCACATAAGAAAGGTTTGTACAGTCAGCAAAAGCCTTGCTTCCCACATATGAAACGGTAGAACTTATCTCAACAGAAGCGAGATTGGGGCATTTTGCAAATGCCTCTGCTGCAATTGTGGTAATTCCGTCAGGAACAACAACACTTGAAAGCGAGGGAGAATCCTTAAAAGCACCGGGTCCAATGGAAACTACATTGTAACCACCGAGAGAGGTGGGGATTGTAATATCTTTGGGCTCACCTGCAAATCCGGTTATTGTGCCGGTTGATTTGTCAAGAAAGTAATACACATTTCCCACTTTATACACGGGTATTCTGGGAGCTGCCAGAACAAGCATCTGTGAGAACAACATTATAAGCAAAAGTGAAATTAAAAGTCTTATTTTTTTCATTTTTATCACCTCGAATTCATAATTATACAGGAAAATCGCCATTTTGTCAAATTGGGAGAGAATGGCATAAAATGAAAAAGAGGAGTTGATTTTATGCCTACTATATACCTGAGCCCCTCAACGCAGGAGGGAAATATGTATGTTATCGGCGGAAGTGAGGAGTTTTATACCAATCTTATTGCCGATGCAATGGTGCCGTATCTTCGGTCAAACGGAATACAGTATACCCGTAATACTCCCGAAATGACAGCGGCAAGCTCTATAGCTGCATCAAATCGGGGAAATTACGATTTGCATCTGGCTATTCATTCTAATGCAGCACCCGAGGGACAGTACGGAACTTACCGTGGAGTGGATGTGTACTATTCTCCCATAAGCCGTAACGGAAGAAGGGCAGCAGAGATTTTTGCAAAAAACCTTAAAAGCATATACCCCTTACCGTCAAGAGTCCGTGCCATCAGCACAACCTCTATAGGTGAAGTTACGCAGACTCGCGCTCCCGCTGTGTTTTTAGAGCTTGGCTATCATGATAACGTGCAGGATGCAAACTGGATAAGCAACAATATAGAAAGCATTGCCAGAAATCTGGTTCTTTCCCTTACGGAATATTTCGGCATTCCTTTTGTTGAGCCGATGACACCTATGAGGGGAGTTGTAAGTCTTACAAGCGGAACGCTTAATCTCCGTGCACGTCCCAATCTTAATGCAAGGATAATTGCCAGAATTCCCAACGGGTCATCTCTTACTGTTGTAGGTCAATGGCAGGACTGGTATGTCGTAAATTATATGGGAAATGTGGGATATGTTGCATCCCGGTATGTAAATATAATATAAACAGACTTGAAAAAGGGTGCGACTTGGTGTATAATCAATTTTATAGGAGTTGATTATATGGGCGATTTAACATTAATTATGTTTGTGTCGTTGTTGGCATTTGTGATAATCTCAAAGATATCAGGTCGCATCCCTAAAACGGGAAGATGTATCGATGCCAACGGTGAGACTATTGAGGCAGTAATAGTAAATGAGAACCGCATAGCGGAAAAAGCCGTAACAATGAAGCTGATGGATTCTGACGGAAACCGGTATCGCGTAAAACTCAAGGACAGCGAAGCAAAAATGTGGATTAAAGGCGATACTGTAAATATAAAATTTTCTGAGGATAAGAAAAATTACCGCGTTCTTTTCCATGATTATTTCAGAAATAACGAGGAAAGAATGAGGGAAAATGCCATAAAGAAAATTGAAAAAATAAATCCCAACTTATTTGCAGGGCGTCTTACAGAATGCAAAAAAGAAAACCTCGAAGCTTTTTCAAACTCCGAAGTTGAATCTCTTACACTTTTTGTGTTCCTGACATATATGAGAAGGATAACTTCTTACTGTGTACTGTCTGCTATAATGACAGCCTTTTTCCTGGGATGGTATAATATATTTATGCCCCCTCTTAAACAGTTGATTTTGCCAATTATATTGCTGGCTATATCGTACTTCGTTTTATATACTACAGTAATGTCATGTAAAAGGATATTGAAAAAATACGCTACATAACAGTTACCGTGCGGTCAAATTCCATACCGCCGTTTTCTCCGCATACAAGATTGTATATATCTGTACAGCGGCACTCGAAATTAAATATTTCATCGTTTTTAAGAACTGCACCCCTCGATGCTATAGGCAATGAGGCGGTGCTTTTCATTTCCTTTAAAATTTCGCCGCCTTTTTCATTGAACGCCAGAAGTCTTATATAAGTCGGTGCTGGAACTTCTTTGAAAGAATTCCCCGTAATCATATTGCACAGAATTCTGCGAAGCCTGCTTTGTGTATAGCGTTTGCAGATTGCGGCTGAGACGATTTCATCAAATGTGTTAAACGAAGAAGCCTCCTTAAGTCTTGATGCAATTTCCTCATTGCAGTCAGGGAGAAGACATAATTCTTCTTTTGAAATCGCTTTAAGTCGGGCGGCAACAATTACATCAAAATCGCTCATAAATACGGGCGAGCCTGCATAATCGTAGAGCATATGTCCCTCTGCGGTCTCCCCCTCGGAAAGGAGCTTTCTGATTCCCGATGCGGAGATTATTTCATTATTTGTGTCGGTGTTGTTGTAACCGCTTCCCATTCTTGTTATTGTACGCGGTATAATATCTGCTTCCGATTTTTTTATTTCCTTTATATATTCTACGGCAAGAATATTGTTAGGCTCCGACAAAATATTTCCATCAGGAATTATTTCCTCTAATGCCTTTTGTCTTGCAGCAGGGAAGGATAAGCCCTTCTTTAAGTTTTTGGAGAGTTTTTCACAGAAGAAGGGAGTTTCTTCCTTTAACACATCGGCACAGCGGGAAAGTTTTTCAATATCACCGCATTCGCTTCCGAACCAAAGGTCATTTACTACTCCACAGGACAAAAGTGTCTGCACGCCACCCTTTGCAAAACCCTCGGCAGAGGATAGAGCATATACCGAAGGAAGCTCCAGCACAAGATCAACTCCGTTTTTTACTGCAGCAATTGCACGCTCGCTTTTTTCAAATACGGCGCATTCACCACGCTGTACAAAGTTTCCGCTCATAACGGCAATAACCCCGTCAGATTCCTGCTTCATACTGTCAACAAGGAGCTTATGACCACGGTGAAATGGATTAAATTCGGCAATTAAAGCGCTTATTTTCATAAATTTACCTTCTTTTGAGAAAAAAATGTTGAAAATTGGTTATTTCTATTATATACTATGTTAATGGAAAAATAAAGTTTTTGGAGGAATAAAAATGAGTAAATTTTTAGATTCTATTAAAGAAAGAGCAAGAAGCGACAAAAAAACCATCGTTCTTCCTGAATCTATGGACAGAAGAACATGGGAAGCAGCTGAAACTGTATTAAAGGAAGATATCGCTGATATCGTTATTATCGGTACTCCTGAAGAAGTAGCTGAAAACTCAAAAGGACTTGACGTTTCCAAGGCTACAGTTATCGATCCTTTCAACTATGAAAAGACCGAAGAATACTTAAACCTTTTTGTTGAACTCAGAAAGAGCAAGGGCGTTACATACGAACAGGCAAAGGAAATCGTTCTCGGTGACTATATGTATTATGCTTGCCTTATGGTTAAGGCAGGAGACGCTGACGGTGTTGTTTCCGGTGCTTGCCATTCTACAGCAAACACACTTCGTCCCTCTCTTCAGATTATAAAGACTAAGCCCGGTGTTAAACTTGTATCCGCGTTCTTCCTTATGGTTGTTCCGGATTGCGAATACGGTGCAAACGGTACATTCGTATTTGCAGACAGCGGTCTTGTACAGAACCCCAACTCAGAAGAGCTTGCAGCAATCGCAGCATCCTCTGCTGAAAGCTTTGAACTCCTTGTTCAGGAGCCTGCATACGTTGCAATGCTTTCTCACTCTACAAAGGGAAGCGCTGCTCATGCAGATGTAGATAAGGTTGTAGAAGCAACTAAGATTTGTAAGGAAACATTCCCCAGAATCAACGTTGACGGTGAACTTCAGCTCGATGCAGCTATCGTTCCTTCCGTTGGTCAGTCAAAGGCTCCCGGTTCTCCCGTTGCTGGTAAGGCAAATGTTCTTGTTTACCCCGACCTTGATGCTGGTAACATCGGTTACAAACTCGTTCAGCGTCTTGCAAAGGCAGAAGCTTACGGCCCCGTTACACAGGGTATCGCAATGCCCATCAATGACCTTTCCAGAGGTTGCAGTGCAGACGATATCGTAGGTGTTGTTGCTATCACAGCAGTTCAGGCACAGGCTAATAAATAATTCGTACATATATTTGAAAGGAAGTTTTTAATAATGAAAATTCTTGTTATTAACGCAGGAAGCTCATCCCTTAAATATCAGCTTATTGATATGGATACAAAGGCAGTGCTTGCAAAGGGCCTTTGCGAAAGAATTACTCTTGAAGGAAGCAAGCTTAACCACACACCCGCAGGTGGAGAAAAGGTTGTAATTGAAAGCCCCATGCCCACTCATGCAGAGGCTATCAAGCTTGTTATCGACGCACTTGTTGATAAGAATCACGGTGTAATCGAATCTATGAGCGAAATCGGTGCAGTTGGTCACCGTGTAGTTCACGGTGGTGAAAGCTTCAGCGGCAGCGTAGTTATCACTGCAGAAGTTAAGAAAGCTATTGAAGAATGTATCGAGCTTGCTCCTCTTCACAATCCTGCAAACCTTATCGGTATTGAAGCTTGTGAAAAGGTTATGCCCGGTGTTCCCCAGGTTGGCGTATTCGATACAGCTTTCCATCAGACAATGCCTGAGGAAGCATACCTTTACGGTATTCCTTATGAATATTATGAAAAGTACAAAATCAGAAGATACGGCTTCCACGGTACAAGCCACAACTATGTATCCGGCAAGGCTGCTGAACTTCTTGGCAAAGATATAAAGGATATAAACATTATAACCTGTCATCTTGGTAACGGTTCTTCCGTTGCTGCTGTTAAAGGTGGTAAGGTTATGGATACAACAATGGGTCTTACACCTCTTGCAGGTATCCTTATGGGTACAAGAAGCGGTGATATCGATCCTGCTATCGTTACATTCCTTATGGAAAAAGAAGGCCTCGGTATCGACGAAATCAATGCAGTTCTTAACAAGAAGAGCGGTGTCCTCGGTGTAAGCGGCGTTTCCAGCGATTTCCGTGACCTTAGCGCAGCAGCAGAGGAAGGCAACAAGAGAGCAGAAGCAGCTCTTAAGATGTTCAGCTACGGTATTAAGAAGTACATAGGTAGCTATGCAGCAGCAATGGGCGGTGTAGATGCAATCGTATTTACTGCAGGTGTTGGTGAAAACGACTGCGATACAAGAAGTGCTATTGTTGAAGGACTTGAGTTCCTCGGCGTAAAGGTTGACGCTGAAAAGAACAAGCTCCGCGGTCAGGCTATCGACGTTTCCGCAGAGGGTGCAACAGTAAGAACACTTGTTATTCCCACTGACGAAGAAATGATGATTGCTATCGAAACTGAAAGATTGGCAAAATAATTGTTGACAATCGGAAAATTTGATAGTATAATAGACAGGCGCCTGTAAAAGAAGCGCTGAGGGATAGGTGTTTATTATGAAGATTAATATTGCATCTGTGCTTAGAAATGATGGTGCTTCAAAAGCATTTTCGGGAAATGTGGAGCTCGGAAAGCTTGACTATATGGGCAGCACGCTCAATTTTTCAAAGCCTGTTGAAATAACGGGTAAAGTTTATAACATCGGTGGTGCACTTGAAATATCGGCTACGGTTGCAGGGGGGTATGAAACAGAATGTTCCCGTTGCGGTCAACCTGTCGTAGGAAAACTCTCGGCAGAGCTTTTTGAAAGTATTGATAGTGACTTAACCGACCTTGATGAAGAGTGTATTACTGTTTCGGGAAATGTCATTGATATTTCCGGCAGTATTGATGCGTGCATATTTGAAGAGCTTCCCATGCAACCACTATGCATGGAGGAGTGCAAGGGACTCTGCCCGGTGTGCGGCATAGACCTTAACAAAAATGAATGCAATTGCGAGACAAAGGTCTATGACCCGAGATTCGCCATCTTTAGAAATTTAAGTAAAGAGGTGTAGAAAATGGCAGTTCCGAAGAGAAAAACTTCTAAGGCAAGAAGAGATAAGAGAAGAGCTAATTGGAAACTTGAAGTTCCCGGTATGGTAAAGTGCTCTAACTGCGGTGAGCTTATTAAGGCACACATCGTATGTAAGCATTGCGGTTACTACAAGGGCGTTCAGGTTGTTAAAAAAGCAGCTGAGTAATCACAAATGTTAATTTACCGTCCCAATTACGGGACGGTAAATTAGTTTATGCCGCCTTAGTTAAATGGATATAATAAACCCCTCCTAAGGGTTAGTTGTGAGTTCGATTCTCGCAGGCGGTGCCAGAAGCAGCAGGAAGAAATTCCTGCTGCTTTTTTTGTAATGTCGAATCAAGGACATTATTGCAACAGAAAAATTTTTAAGCTAATTGCGCGAAACTCCATTTTTCGACTTTTTCTGACAGAATATTGACAAATCTAACACCATCGTGTATAATTAAGGATGTATATGGTAGTATGAAATATATGTATGGGTATATATTTGCAAGAGTAAATTAAAGGAGCTGAGATGTATGGAAAATCAAGTGTGTTGGTCATTGACTGAAGAAGAAAAAGAAAAATTTATTTCAGCGTTAACCCCTGAACTTGTACTCTTGCGCACAAAAGCTGAAATATCTCAAGAGGAATTGGCTATGCTGATTGGAATTTCCAGGCAAACTTATGGTGCAATCGAAAGAAGAATCCGACGAATGTCTTGGAGTACATTTCTTTCGCTAATTATGTTTTATGACTATAACCAAAAAACTCATCAGGTGATAAGAGCATTAGGTGCGTTTCCCTACGACATCGTAAAGCACTATAATGGTGGTGTTGATTTGCATGACGTTGAAATAGAAGCTTTGTTTGGAAACGGGATGAAAACTATTGTTGATTGTTTGGATGAACAGGCGTTACGTTCTATCCGTACTTTAATAATGGTTGAATGGGCAAGGTGTACTCAGACTCCAGGTGATGTTGTTATTAAATCTTTTGATGGTAAAAACTTTATCCCTACCACACAAATGGCGGATGTGCAAGCAACAAAAGCACTCAGAACAATCAAGGAGCAAAACCACAGAAATGACTAATTATGAAATTCAAAAGAAGGTAAAAAATTTTAAAAAAACATTTGGATTGACAGATTGTACCTATGAAAACTTACGAGCTACACTCGTGATGCAAGGATATACAGTTATTGAGTTTAATCATATTTATAATGATGCTTCTGTCCAAACATTAATTGATTCTTTAAAACTGTCCGATGGTGTTCTTCACTCTAAAGGTTTTGTTTATGCAGATCAGAACTATCGTTTGGTATTTATTCATGAAGATCTGAATGAACAAGAAAAAAGAATGATTGCAGCCCATGAAAACGGGCATATTTTTCTTAAACATTTAAAAACTGTCCCTATTATTGGAAAAGATGTTGCAGATGAATATGAAGCTAACGAATTTGCACATTATTTACTGAATAAATCTATAGCGGATACTTTAATCGAAGCAATTCGCAAACACAAAAAGAAACTGATATATATTTTTTTAACAATTGTTTTGATAGTTTCAGGCTTTTTGTTGTTGAAACGGATGAGCCGGGAACAGACATATTATGGTGAATATTACATAACGACTTCCGGTAACAAGTATCACGAGAAAGAATGTATTTTTGTTAAGAATAAAAACAATGTATTCAGGCTTACTGAAGAAGAATTTAAAAGCGGGAATTATGAACCTTGTAAAACTTGCTTGCCATAGTAAATAAAAAACATTAAGACAGGAGGTTTAAAAATGGAAAACTATATTAGAAAAGTTTGTCCATTTTGCAAAACGGACATCAAAGAGGGTGATTTGACAAAAGTGTGCCCCTCTTGCGGCATTCCTCACCACGAAAGCTGTTGGGAAGAAAATAAGGGTTGTACAACATTCGGATGCGACCAGCAACAGTATGAGGAACAGGGGACAAATCCTACAGTCGTGTGCAGTAATTGTGGAGAGATGTTGGGGGATGAACAGCAGTTCTGTCCTAATTGCGGAACCGCAAAAAATGTGCAGAAGGAAAACATATGCGGAAGATGCGGTATGGAATTACAGGAGGGTCAGGAGTTTTGCCCTAATTGTGGACAAAAAGCCGGGGTACAAATAGATGAAAACCTGAGTTTAGCTGTTGACCAGTTTAACGCGAATGTTGAAAATAATAAGAAAAAGAAAAAATCCAAGGCGCTTCCAATTATTATTGCCATTGCTTTGATTGTCTGTATAGGTGTTGGATTCATTGTTTCCAATATTTTAGAAGCAAAAAAGGCTGAAGAAACGAAAAAAGCTAAAGAAGAATATATTGCTACTGTAGAAGAATACTACGAATTGTCAATTACTGCAGGTGTAAATCTTGAAGATATTGCCGATACTGTTCAGCGGTATTGGTATGAGAATATCTGGTATGACAGGCACGGATATGATATAAATGATGCAATTTACTACGCGTTGGTTGATAGGTCAGATGAAATTAATCAGGCAGAAACCTATGATGCTAAGTTAAGAGAATTATATGCTAAAATTAAAAATGTACCGAAAAAGATTAAAGGAAAAGATTTGGAAGAAGTTGAAGAACTGCGTGATGCAGTAAAAGAGTTGCATAATGTTTATACTGATTTTTACAGTTTAGCAACTGATCCTTCAGGAAGTTATAACTCATACAGCGCCGATAACAGTTCGACAACTAATGAATTCATTTCTTGTTATCACGCGTTGGAAAACTTGTTGAAATAAATTAATACATATACAATATAAGGAGAATTGAAATGGGAAAAATTAATGTTATTATCGTTGATGCTACTGGTAATAAGGAGCAAAAGGTAGGTTTGCCGGACGATATTAAGTGCGGTATTATTATGGTTAAACTTGTAGAGAAAATCAAGTTACCTTCTGTTGGACCTGATGGAAATCCAATAAGCTATAAGTTTATTCACAAAGTTACAGGCCGTCAGTTGTTAGAAGCTCAAACTTTAGGTGAAGCAGGAATTAAAGACGGAGATGTTCTTCGCCTTCAGCCGGAGATTACAGCAGGTGGTGCTAAATAATGGAAAATATATTGGAGTTACAATCGTCTGATTTTGAAGAAGATCGATATAGTAGACTGCGCCTTATCCCATGGTGGGATCAGGAACGTCTGAAAAATGCAACAATTATGGTTGTCGGAGCAGGTGCCATCGGTAATGAATTAGTGAAAAATCTCACATTGTTGGGAATAGGTAAAATATTGATATTTGATATGGATGGTATCGAAAATACTAATTTAACCCGCTCCGTACTTTATAGGGCAAGGGATGTTGGCCGATATAAGGCTGAAGTTGCAGCAGAGAGAGCTATGGAAATCAACCCGGATGTGAAAGCAAAATCTTTTGTCAGCAACATAATTGATGATGTCGGACTTGGGGTGTTCCGAAGAATGGATGTTGTTTTAGGTGGACTTGATAACCGTGAGGCGCGTCTTTCCATAAACCAATCTTGCTATAAGGTAAATAAACCATGGATTGACGGAGCAATTGAAGCCCTAAATGGTTTTGCTCGTGTTTTTATTCCGGGACAAGGTGCCTGCTATGAATGCACCATGACAGAAACAGATTGGATGCTTATCAACAAACGAAAATCCTGTGCTTTGCTTACTCACCAGCAGATGGCCGAGGGGAAAATACCTACAACACCAACATCTTCCTCGATAATTGCGGGAGTTCAGGTACAAGAGTTGCTAAAGCTGTTGCATTCTGATCGCGGACTTCCGACATTAGCGGGAAAAGGTTATGTGTTTAACGGATTGACACATGATTCATATGTGGTTGAATATCAGGAAAAACCTGATTGTATGAGCCATGATACATATGAAACAATACTGGAAAGACCTTGGTCTGTACGGACTATGACCTTAAAAGCGTTGTTGGGCGAAATCAGAAGTGATATGGGAGAAACTGCGGTAGTTGATTTTGACAGGGATATTGCAACTACAGGAAAGTGTCAATGTGGTGGACATAAAGACTTGTTTGTTCCTGTGCACAAACTCAATGGTGAAATGCTTGCTTGTCCTAAGTGTGGAAAACAAATGACGTTTGACAGCATACATTCAATAAAAGGTGAAGAAGATTTCCTTGATAAGACATTGTACCAAATTGGAATTCCCTTGCTCCATATTGTAGGTGGACGAGTTGGAATGAAAACTGTATATTATGAATTTTCCGATGATGTAACTGAAGTATTTGAAGGATTGATGGAGGGATGAATTTATGACCGCAAGAATGCGAAGACTTGCTTCTGACTGGGAACAAGTAAAAAAAGATTTTGCCGGTCACAAAAATATTATTGTTACTCCAATAGGTGATGAACCGCCCGAGAAGTATCATATTACATATTTTGTGAATGGCATATATTTATTACCCGATGGAAAGATAGAAGTGCTCAGCAGACATGAAGTTGAAATTACACTTCATGCCGATTATCCCCGGTATAAGCCGATTTGTAAAATTCTCACGCCGATTTGGCATCCTAATTTTAGGGACAGTCAAATCTGCATAGGTGATATTTGGGGAGCAGGTGAGTCTTTAAGTGATATTATTATTAACATCGGTGATATGATTCAATATAAATCATGGAACTCTTACAGCCCCCTATCCGCTGATGCAGCTCAGTGGGCTATGGACAACAAGCATTTGTTTCCTGTAGGGAATGTTGATTTGTATATTGCTGACTATGCTTCTGCCAAGGACAGTGTTGAGATTGATCTGTTTGATGATGACGGTGTTGTAATAGAGGAAAGTAATTACCCAGAAAACAACTTTGAAGTAGAGGCGGTTTGTTATCCTGAAAATAGCACTGTTTCTTTCGGAGAAAATAATCAACTCCCCGTTGAAGTAATTGAGGAAACCGATGGAAATGATTTTGAAATAACTGCTGAAGAGCTGGAAGGAATAGAATTTGTTCCAACTGCTCAACGTATGCAGACTGCATCTCATGGGGGAACAGTCAAAGGTGGAAAAGTTAACTTTAAGACAATTCTTGTTAAAGGATTGCTCTGGGCTTTGATTGGTGCTTTTGTTGGATTTGGTGTGTCTGAATTTACAGATGATAATTTATCAAGTAATGTAACCGCCGCAAAACTGTGCGGACATTCTGAACTCGTGGAATACTGTGAGTATTATAATAAAGCTGAGGATGCATCTAAAAAAGTAGATGCCGAATTTGAAAAGTGGTGTTCCGATAATGGAGTGGATTCAGAATCTGATGACGCTTTTGCAGAATGGTTGTATAGCGGAGATATGTCTGATGAAGTAGAAGGGTATTTAGACGATTACTTTGAATATGATGACATGGCCAGCGATGCGCTGTATGATGTTTACGTTAATGAATACGGTGAAGATGATAGTAAATTAGAAGATGCTCTCAAACAAGTTTTCCGTACAAGTACAGCTCTTTGGTCTGCGATAATAGCTTTGTTCATCGGATTATTCCTTGGAGTAGGAGAAGGTATTTTCTACGGCTCAAAGGAAAAAGCAGTAAGATATGCATTAATTGGTGCAGGTGTATCAATTGTAGTAGGATTTATAAGCGGATATCTTGCACAATGGATGTATTCAGAAATGCTTACAGATGATCCGACAGATATAACAGCTGCTTTTGTTCGAGGTTTAGGCTGGGCAGTCATGGGTCTTGGCATTGGTGTTGCTGTCGGTTTGATTAAGCCCGAGAAAAAGAGATTGCTTTTCTGTGCTCTCGGTGGATTGGGCGGCGGATTTATTGGTGGCTTCCTCTTCAACTATGTTTGTGACATTATTCCCAATGATGTTGTGGCAAGGGGCGTTGCTATTGTAATCATGGGCTTGCTGATCGGTCTTGGCGTAGGTTTGCTTGAACAGTTTGCAAAACAAGCTTGGCTTAAGGTCATTCGCGGTGAATTTGAAGGTAAGGAATATCTTGTATTTGCAGGAACAACAAGCATCGGTAACAATGGTAAGAATACCATCGTTCTGTTCAAAGACAAACTTGTTGGACCACATCACTGTGATATCAAACTTGAAGGAAGCAAGTATGTTCTTATTGACTGCGGAACGCCGATGGGAACAATTGTAAACGGTAATAAGACAGCAAGACACATCCTCCGTCAAGGGGATGCTATAGCTATAGGAAATTCTGTGCTTGTATTTAATACTAAATAATAAATAGCGTTAGGAGGCGAGTAATATCGTGAAATCGCGCAGAGTGTTACTCTCTTTGTTGGTGATAATGGCGATGTTGCTCGCCACTTCTTTACCTGTTTTTGCAATGAATTTTGTTGCAGAAGAGGTATATGAATCTGTGTTTATTGTGCATTCTGAACATTCGTTGGGCAGCGGATTTTCAATTGGGGAAAATTGTATTGTGACCAATGCACATGTTATTGTAAATCCGGATGATATCGTTATTGAAACATATTCAGGGAATGAATATGATGTCTTTGTGGTAGGTATTGATTACGAGCAAGATATTGCGGTGTTGGGAGTAGATGGGGGAGCATTCCCCTATCTAACAATAGCAGATAGTTCGTCTATACAAACCGGCGATGAAATTTATGCTATAGGTGTTCCGAAGAGTATGTCATACACTCTTACAAAAGGTGTAATTTCGGCACAAAACAGAGAAATCGGTGGAAATAAATATATACAAATTGATGCCGCTATCAATGAAGGTAACAGCGGTGGTCCGTTGCTGAATGATGATGGACTGGTAATAGGGATGAACACGTTAAAAATTTCTGACAGTGAAGGTCTTGGATTTGCAATTTCAACAGAGACATTGAAGAACTGTTTGGTTAGTCTTGGACTGGAGTTAGATGGGTCAGGAAATGTGTCCGGCGAAATTAAAGAGCCCACTTTTATTAAAGAGAAAAAAAACGAAACAAAACAAAAAAATGACAAATCAAAAGACGACGAACATCCCTCGTCAGCATTTGCTGTTGTGTGTGTGGTTGCTCTCATATCGATAATTTGCAACGTTGTTTTGTTAATTTTGCTTATTTATCAGAAAAAAAAGAATTTAAATTTAACATATGATCCGAGAGAAAGAACAGATTTTGATATTGATATATTAGGGTGAAAAAATGGCAAAGAAAAAGAATGTAAAAAATACAAAGAAGAAAGTAAAACAGACAGCTTCAGCTATTAATAAAAAAGTTCTTCCTCAGAACATTCTTTTAATTGGAGAACGGGTTGAGGAAAATAAAAATATCTATATATTGCAAAAAACATACAAAGATATACATAAATTTACAAAGAATAAAACTACAAACGAAAGTGGCGGAATGCTTATCGGTTATGTGGTAGAGGAGTTTGGAAAGACCAATATAGTAATTAACGGTTTTATAGAGGCAAAGTACTGCGAAGCAACTCCTACCACGTTAAAGTTTACTCACGAAACATGGGAACATGTTCACGATGAAATGGAGAAGAAATATCCTGATGAGAAAATAGTTGGTTGGATACACACTCATCCTGATTTTGGCATTTTCCTTTCAGAATATGATGTGTTTATTCATAAAAACTTCTTCAATGAAGATTATCAGGTTGCCTATGTTGTTGATGCCATACAGAATATTGAAGGATTTTATTTCTGGATTGACGGTAATATCGAAAGATGTAAAGGTTTTTATGTTTATAATAAAACCGGTGCAAAAATTGATGTTAATAATGAGAAAGATCAGCTGGATGAAGGAAAAGTTCATAGTAGTAGATTTTCTGTGTTTAAAAACGTGCTGCTTGGAGCTATGAGTTTGCTGATAGTTTTTCTGTTTTTTTCAAATATGTCCCAAAATGAGGAAATGGAAAGATTGAAGAAGCAACAAAAAGAACAGCAAAGACAATTGGAAGAGCAGCAAATGTTATTTGATATGCTTGTTTATTACGGTATGCCTCAGTACTACGGGGAAGAACCTCAAACTATAGTTATACCACAGCAGAGCATCCCGAATAATGGATCAACGCCTGTGGAACAGAAAAATCCTGTTTTTGAGGTAAAGCCCGAAGTTCAGCAGACATCACCTCCCGTAAAAATGGAAGATGATTTTCAAGAGAATATCGACACAGCAGTAACAGAAGAGGGGGAAGCAGCAACTGATGGTGAATGAATATATTGGTAAGATTTGTCCGTTTTGCAAAAGTAAACTCGCCGAAAATGATGATATAGTTGTATGTAGTGCTTGTGAAATGCCGCATCACAAAGAGTGTTGGATTGAAAATCAAGGATGTACTACTTTTGGATGTTTGGGCACTATTGATGGTGTGGATAATCAAGGAACATCAGTGCCCGCGAGGGAGATTCCTTTTGGAGCTGATACGCCTATAAATAACTCCCCGGTTTATTGTACCCATTGCGGCTCGCAAAACCATAGCGCTGCTTTGTTTTGTGGCAGTTGCGGTTCTCGCTTATCAACAAAAATAGCTGAAGTAATGGATGGAAATAGTGCACAGCAATTGGAATATCAACATAATTCGTATTCAGCAAACCCGACATATTCACCACATACTAGGGTTGTTGAGTATGAATATACTCAACCGACGGAGAACGACAGCGAAATTATCAGATTTGTTGGACCAAATGTTGACTTTTATGTGCCAAAATTTAAAGAAATGACGCTTTGGTCTAAAAAAGACTCGTGGAACTGGGCTGCCTTTTTATTTGGACCGTATTGGTTTATATATCGTAAAATGTATGAGATTGGATTTGCTATGCTTGCTGCAATATTTGTCTTCAGTCTTACTCCACTGGTTTCTTTATTTGTTTTAGGCGGATATATCGTAGCTGGTATCTTCGCAAATTATATCTATATGAAAGAGCTTGAGAAAAAGGCTCGTAAAGCTGAAATAATGAGCGAACCATTTAAGTCTCAGTATATATTTAGTAATAGTGGGGTTAATACAAATACAACTCTTATTACCGCAATAGGCTACGCCGTTTTGGTTGGAATAGTATTTATGTAAAGGGGAAGAGATAAAGTGGATAATAAAGAATTCGAAGTTGAAGTGCAAGAAACACAGATTAATGCAGATAACAGCGTTCAGTTACCTCTTAATTTTCTTGCTTTTGGTGAAGTTGAAAATGATGACGTAAAAGTATACATTAAACAAGATGTTTATAAGAAATTAGAAAAAATGTCTTCTTCGGACACCACCAAAGAACTCGGAAGCATTATTTTTGGAGAGTACGCAGAGGAACTCGGAAGAACTCATGTTATTATTTCTGACTACATTGAGGCGAAATATACAGACGCGTCAGCAGCAACTTTGACATTTACTCACGAAACCTGGGATTATGTTCACAAAGAACACGAAAAATTATGCCCTGAAAAGAAAATTATCGGATGGCAACATACTCATCCGAATTACGGTATATTTTTGTCCAACTATGATATGTTTATTCAGGAGAATTTCTTTAATTTGCCGTTCCAGGTTGCTTATGTTATAGATCCAATTCAGAATATTAGAGGATTTTTTCAGTGGAAAAATGGGAAGATTGAGAAATTAAAGGGATACTACATTTACGATGAAATCGGTAAACCCATAAAAATTGAACAGAAAAAAGTAGAAAAGGTTGATAAAACGCCACGTAAAACAAGCAAAGTTTTAATTTCGATCATTTCTCTTCTTTGTGTAGCTTGTTTAGCTCTCGGATATTCTTTGCTTTCGATAAAAAATGATTATCAGGACCGCTTGGAAAAGCAAGATGAGAAAATTGGTGAAATAAATGCTTCTTTGTTAGAAAAACAGCATGATGGAGAACCTTTGTTTGAACGATACACCGTAAAAAAAGGTGAAAACCTTTATATAATTTGTTTAAAAAAGGGTATTGATTACGAAGCAAACTTAAAAATAATTATGGCACAAAGTGGCATAAAAAATGCAGATGAAATTTATGAGGGACAGAACATTTTGCTTCCTATAGTTAAAAAAACAGAATAGTTCAGGACAAAAGACCATCCACTATATATGGCGGATGGTCTCAAACTGTCGAAGAACCCGACTTAGCGTTAGGCAAAATCGGGTTCTTCTTCATATTTATTAAATATAAGATAAAAATGAGCAATTTGGAAGGTGTATTATTGCCCTTCCATTTGGCAAGCTTTTTTAAAATTCATCGCAGCAAACTTAAGTCTTACCCAGTTAGTTGCCTGCGCAAGACTGTATATGGAGTGTGTTTCATTGCGTACTTTTCTTTCGCATCTGCAAATACTCACTTGTTTTTTTCTTTTCGCAGTTTATATAATTCAGCATATTTGGTCGTACACCGAATATCTTCCGCAAGTTCTATGTAATCTGGCCATATGTGCTTTGTTACTGTTTTCGCATAATCCTTTGATTCTGTGCATAAATGTCTTGCAGGGAAATTACTGTATACATCCGGATTACTTCTGTATTCTCTGTAAACATCACGGTTTGTAGTTCTGTGATTAAGTAATTGATACTCCGGACAAATCACACAATCATAGTATTCATCATATAAATATTCCCACCATTAGTGGCTGCCTTTACTTGTCATTGGCCTTTTATATGCCGTAGAAAAAACAATAAAATCAAAAAAAGTAACAAACCTTGTTCCGACAACTCTTTTGAAAGCTCATCCGGATTTTATCCTTTATGTTAATGAAAAAAGTGCATCGGGAATTCTTTCTTGACAGATGGATTTAGTAAAAAAAGTGGATATATTCCAAAATATTACAGTATTAAGATTTTTTTGTGGCATTTTACCAAAAAAAATATCTTAAAAATGTCAAAAATATAGCATTTTAAGTGAAAATAGGGGCAAAAGTGAAAAAATGGACATATACAAAACGAGAATTTGCTGGTAAAATTATAATACAACAAAAATTATTTTTTAAGGAGTGGAAAACAAACATGAAAAACTTCAAAAAAATCGCGACGTTAGTGATTGCAGTTATTCTTGCGGTTGCTACTTTCGCAGGTTGTGGCGGCGGTGCCGGCAGTGGCAAAAAGATTGAGCCGGCAGTAGACATTTCCGGTATGGAAGCAATTACTGAAAATACAATGCCTATTTCTGAGGATGGTATTAAGATTTCAATTTATCTTGACAACAAATCAAGAGACGCAGTTGCTGACTACAATGAATCTCCTGCAATGCAGGAACTTCAGAAGAGAACCGGTATTACAATTGATTTCCAGCATCCTGTAGATACAACTACAGATAAGGTTTCTCTTATGATTAACTCCGGTCAGATTCCTGATGTACTCTTCATAAGTACATATTTCTACGGTGGATGGAATAAAGCTGCAGTTAAGGAAGCTGCTTATAACGGTATGTTCCTTAAGCTTGATGATTACATCGACAAGTTTGCTCCCCATATCAAGGCGTTCCTTGAAAAGCATCCCGATGCTGAAAAGACCATTCGTATGTACAATGATGATGGCGGTATCTATGGTATTCCTACATGTTACACTGACAGAGCTTACAACTACTATGACGGTTACTTCATCCGTAAGGATTGGCTTGACAAAGTTGACATTGAAGAACGTCTTAAGAACCCCGAAAACATCAGAACAATTGAAGATTGGGAAACAGTTCTTACAGCTTTTGTAGAACAGGATCCCAACGGCAACGGTAAGAAGGATGAAGTTGGTTTCT
Organism: Oscillospiraceae bacterium; assembly: GCA_015068735.1. Lineage (GTDB taxonomy): Bacteria > Bacillota > Clostridia > UMGS1883 > UMGS1883 > UMGS1883. Next base: position 19,823 of record SVJW01000011.1, on the reverse strand, counting down.
CAACATTTGCTTACATGACAAAGTTTGTATTCATGCCTGCATTTGATGTATTCAACTGGAACTATTACCTTGATCCTGATGATAACGAAATCACACACGGCGTTGTAGAAGACGGTATGAGAGACTTCATCGCTATGATCTGTGACTGGCGTGAAAGAGGTCTTGTAAACCCCGATTACGCAACAACAGACCAGAAGACACTTGACTACCTTGTTCTTAACGATCAGCTTGGTGCATTCTACTGTGACTACAACAATACAGCAATCAAGTATGTACTTGCTGCTAAAGAAAAGAAATCCAGTATGAACCTTGTTCCCGTTCCAATGGTTGAAAACTCTAAGGGTCAGGCTCGTACAGGTAAGGTTGGTAAGGGTGTTGTAGGCGGTACAAGTGCTCTTATTAACTCACAGTCCAAATATGCAGTAGAAATCGTTCGTCTCTTCGACTATCTCTACTCTCCCGAAGGTAATGCTCTCGGTAACTGGGGTATTGAAGGCGAAACATATACAGTTGATGCAAACGGTAAGAAGCACTTTACAGAAAAAATTACCGGCGCAGATAATATTATAGATGCATATAACGCATATACTGCAGCAGGTGTAAACGGCGGTATCGTTTGCTTGTATGATAACGAAGTTAACAAGGCTCTTAACTCCAGCATCACTGCTGAACAGAAGAAGCTTCAGGATAAGGCTACTGAGTACTGTATAGCTGTTGATAAGTGTGCAAATCTTCCTGCATCTCCCACAACATTGAAGGAAGATGATAAGATCACTGATCTTTCCAAGGACCTTACTACATACCTTACAGAAAACTGGGCTTTGTTCCTTTCCGGTGAAAAGACTCTTGAAGATTACGACAAATTCGTAAAAGAAGTTAAGAAGATGGGTATGGAAGAAATCCTCAAGATTAAGCAGGCTGCTTACAAACGCGGACTTGAAAAGACTGAATACTTAGACGAAAAGATTGCAGCAATGGAAGCAGCTGAAGCAGCAGAGTAATAGAAAAACAAAGGCGATTTTACAGTAACGCAGTTTTATAAAATCTATTTATGTGGGCGACTCATAGTCGCCCACATGATTGCGTAATTAACGGTTAATTATTATCTTCGCCTTGGTAAGATAGGAGAATTTAAAGTGGCAAAAAAACAACAAACCGTAGCCTTGAAACAAAGCTGGTTTACTACAGTTGCGAAAGACTTTAAGCGCAACAAGTGGGTTTATCTGCTTGCTCTTCCGGCAGTAATATGGTACATACTGTTCATGTATAAGCCTATGTACGGTATCATTATTGCGTTCAAGGATTTTAAACCGATTTACGGAATTATAGACAGTGAATGGGTCGGCTTAGAGCATTTTGAAACATTCTTTGGAAGTAGATATTTTGGAACTATTCTTAAAAATACACTTCTTTTGAATTTCTACGGAATTATATTCGGTTTCCCCATTCCGATTATTCTGGCTCTTATGATGAACGAACTTCGTAGCCAGAAGTATAAGAAATTTATTCAGACAACAAGCTACCTTCCGCACTTCATCTCTCTGGTTGTTGTTTGTGGTATGGTTGTTGACTTTACCTCTAACAGAGGTTTCATTACTTACTTTGTTTCCCAGATGACAGGTAATGAGTATACTACAGGTATATTACATAAACGAGAGTTTTATAGGATAATCTATATTGTTTCTGATATCTGGCAGGCGGCAGGTTGGGGTAGTATTATTTACCTTGCTGCACTTTCCGGTGTTGATATGTCTCTTTACGAGGCTGCAAAAATTGACGGTGCAGGTAAGTGGAAACAGCTTATCCATGTTACAATTCCCGGCATTATGCCCACAATTGTAATTATGTTCATTCTCAAGATTGGTTCAATCATGAGCATAGGCGCAGATAAGACTATCCTTCTGTACGACGAAACTATATACGATACAGCGGATATTATATCTTCCTACGTATTCAGAGAAGGTATAGGTGGTAGTAATTATAGCTTCTCTACAGCAGTAGGTTTATTTAACTCTGTAATTAACTGTGTACTTGTTCTTTCAGCAAATGCTTTAAGTAAGAAGTTCACCGACAGCGGATTATTCTAAGGAAGGAGGAAGAAAAATGATAAAAAGATCTAAAGGAGAAATAATATTTGAAATATTCAATATTATCTTTCTTGCAGTGGTAGCGATTATTTGTCTTTACCCTATGCTCTATGTATTGTTAGCTTCCTTCTCCAAACCGTCCGAGCTTATGTCTCATTCCGGTTTGCTGATTAAACCTCTCGGATTCTATACAGAAGCTTATAAAGAAGTTTTTGCAAGAGAAAGTATCTGGGTTGCATACGGAAATACTTTCATTTATGTTATAGCAGGTACAATAATTTCATTGATACTTACAGCTACCTTTGCGTATGTTCTTTCCAGAAAAGGACTTTATTGGAATAAGGCACTTTCCATTTTTGCCCTTATTACAATGTACTTTGGCGGTGGTATGATTCCGACTTTCCTTAACGTAATTGATCTGGGTCTTTACAATACCCGTTGGGCAATTCTTCTTCCCACAGCTCTCAGTACGTATAATATGATAATTATGCGTTCAGGTTTTGCTGCCGTTCCTACGGCTTTGGAAGAAGCTGCGGAAATTGATGGTGCAAGTCCTTTCCGTACTTTCGTAAGTATCGTACTTCCTCTCGCACTTCCCACAGTTGCGGTTATAGCTCTTTACTATGCCGTTGCTCAGTGGAACGCTTGGTTCAATGCGGCTATTTATCTTATGGATACTGACCTTCTGCCCTTGCAGTTGTTCCTCAGAAAGATTCTTCAGGATACTAACATTTCAGAATTTACGGCAGGCGGTGGTGTAGCAAGCGGTGACACATTGATGTTGGCGGAAGTTATCAAGTACGCTGTAATCATCGTTTCTGTTGTTCCGATTCTCCTTTTGTATCCCTTCATTCAGAAGTACTTCACAAAGGGCGTTATGGTCGGTGCAGTAAAAGAATAATTTGTTATAAAAATAAGCTCGTGCAGTCACATAAGGCGGCTGCCGAGCTTATTTTTTTATCGTTTGAGTTCCTATATGGTAAAAAATATTCAATTCCGAGCCGTGGGAGGATTTCGTCGCACGGCTCGGAAACGTACATGGCACAAAAAGTGATTATCTCCCTTAAAATCGGCTGTTTTTCTTGAAAGCATATTAGAAAAACAAAGAAAGCAAATAGTACAATAAAAGCATTTATTTCATTGCGAAAAAACAATAGAAATGGTTAAATTAGAATGTGGATTTGTATAGTTAAAACGATGTGTAAATTGCGTTTTATTATATAAAAAAGCCTGTGAAAACCATGAGGGAGACAGGGGCATGAGCAAGATAGTAAACGCGGAAAAGCGTGTAGATGAAATAAAAAATTATATAAAGAATAATTACGGGGACTGCTCTTTGACAATGGAGAGCATTGCACACCAAATTGGACTCAATCCCAGATATATGCTCAAACTCTTTAAGGAGCAGACAGATATGCTTCTTAAAGATTATCTGTTGGAGATTCGTATCAGCAAGGCAACAACACTTCTGAAAGCCAATATGACAATTGAAACCGTAGCTAAAAAATGCGGTTACACAAGTGCACACAGTTTTATCCGTGCTTTCAAACGTGCTTGCGGAAAAACCCCCGGTGAGCTTAGAAAAGCAAACAAAGAAGATTAGGGTTCTGATATCTACTGTTACCCTGAAATAAGGCGGGGAGGCGTCAGCTTTCACTCGCCTAAATTACTATAAAGGAGTTATAAAAATGGCAAAAAAGGAAATTGTAACAAGCATATCAAAGGAAAAACTCAAGTACGCTCTTTCTGAGGCACTCAAGAAAATTGACAAAAATCTTGATGTTTTTACAACAGTTTTCCCTTCTCATGCAAGTAAGAATAATGTATATATTCCCGAAGAAAATATCGACGGTTGGCAGGAAGGCTTCTGGAGCGGTATCCTTTGGATTGCGTACGAACTTACAGGTGACGAAAAGTATAAGAATGTTGCTATGCAGCAGATTCCTACATATACAAAGAGAATTGTTGAAAGACACGTTGTAGACCATCACGATATGGGATTTTTGTACATCCCCTCCTGTGTTGCAGCATACAAGCTTACAGGTGATGAAGAGGCTAAGAAAACTGCTCTTATGGCGGCAGATAACCTTATGGGCAGATATCACGACGTAGGCGAATTTGTTCAGGCTTGGGGGCCCTTTGGCTCTGCTGAACATTACCGTCTTATCATCGACTGTCTTCTTAATATTCCGCTTCTCTATTGGGCAAGCGAAGTTACAGGCGACAGCAAGTACGACGAAGCTGCATTCAAGCATTACAAGACCACTATGGCAAACATTATGCGTGAGGACGGCTCTACATATCACACATTCTACTTTGACCCCAAGACAGGCGCTCCCGTTAAGGGTGTAACTGCACAGGGTGCGGCAGACGATTCCTGCTGGGCTCGCGGACAGGCGTGGGGTATTTACGGAACAATGCTCACACATATGTATAAGAAAAATCCCGATGCTATTGATGGATTTAAGAAAATGACTGACTACTTTAAGCAGTATCTTCCCGATGACTATATTCCTTATTGGGATCTTTCATTTACATCAGGTGACGAGCCCCGTGACAGCTCTGCAGCAGCAATTGCGGCTTGCGGCCTTATCGAGGCAGGTTATTCGATGGATGACAGCGATCCTCAGAAGGAAGAATATATGAATCTTGCTCTTACAATGATGGATTCACTTATTGATGACTACCTTACCAAGGATATTGAAGAATCCAACGGACTTCTTCTCCACGCAGTGTATAACCGTAACTCCGGCAACGGTGTTGACGAATGTAACATCTGGGGAGACTACTTCTATATGGAAGCGCTTGCCCGTCTTATAAAAGGACCTGAATTTAAAGCATATTGGTGATAAAATATGAAATTTGAAAATTCTATTAATGAACAGGTCTTTCCGGCGAATTTAAAAAACGGACTTTCCATGGACGGATACTGGGTATGGTGCGGAAGCGTTATAAAAGGTGAGGATGGAAGATTCCATATGTTTGCTTCCCGTTGGAGAAAAAACCTTCCTATGCATCCCGGATGGCTTCTTGAAAGCGAGATTGTGCGTGCATCATCCAATACTCCAGATGGGGTGTTTGAGTTTGAAGAGGTTGTTCTTCCTGCCCGTGGCGCCCAGTATTGGGATGGAAGAAGTACTCACAATCCCCATATAATTAAGTTTAAAGACAAGTACGTGCTTTATTACATGGGAACTACACATCCATTCCCCGATGTTGAAGAGAGGGAAGAGGTAACGACCTCAGACCCTCGTGTAATCTGTACCCGTGCCAATAAAAGAATTGGAGTTGCAATAAGCGACAGCGTTTTTGGTCCGTGGGAAAGACTTTCCGAACCTGTGCTCGGCACAAGACCGGAAATGTTTGATAATTTCCTGGTTTCCAATCCTGCACCCTGCGTAACTCCCGACGGAAAAATACTGCTGGTTTACAAATCCCGTTCTTACAGAGAAAAACCGTATCCCAAGTTCTTACACGGCAAGATGCTTTTCGGTGTTGCCGTAGCAGATGCTCCTTGGGAAAAACATACTCCCATACTGGAAGAACCACTTTTTGACGGTGACGGATACGAGCTGGAGGATCCTTTCCTCTGGCATGACGGTGAAGTTTTCCATCTTATGGCAAAAGATATGAACGGCAAGGTGTGTGGTGAAAAACTCAGCGGAGTTCACGCAACAAGTAAAAACGGTATTGACTGGAATTTTGATATGGGCAGACTCTTTTATTCCCGTAATCTGATGTTTGATGACGGAGAAATAAAGGAACTTGGAAATATGGAAAGACCATTTATTCTTTTCGAGAATAAAGTGCCTATATGTGCATATTTTGCAGTTTCTGACGGTAAGGACGGTCTCGGATTTGCCAATTGCACAAGGACCTGGAATATGCCCCTAAGGTTCAGAATGGAGGATTTATAATGAAAAAATTGTTTGTATTGGGAGATAGTATCTCCATGCATTACGGCCCCTTTCTTGCAGAATATATAAAAGATGTATTTGAATACGACAGAAAGGGCAAAAACAAGGAATGTAAAGACCTTAACATTGCATCTCAGGTAAACGGAGGAGACAGCAGTAACTGTCTTGAATACCTTCAACTTCTTCCCAATCTTGAGTACGATGTTCTTCTCCTTAACTGCGGACTTCACGATATTAAAACTCACGAAACAGGTATTCAGATTACTGCAGATGAGTATGAGAAGAACCTTAAAGAAATTGTAGAGCTTGTTCGTAGCCGCGGAAAGAAAATTGTTTGGGTTATGTCAACACCACTCGATGATGAAACACATAACCGCGAATGCACAATATTCTTCCGTTACAATAAGGATATTGTTGCGTATAACGAAATTGCGGACAGAGTTATGAAAGAACTCGGAGTTCCCGTAATCGATTTATACAGTTTCACAATGAGTCTTGATGAGCCTCTTTATGAGGATCACGTTCATTTTTTTGAACCTGTAAGAAAGCTCCACGGAGCATTTATTGCAGGACAGGTATTGGCATTGGAGCAAAGAGGAGAAATCTGAAGAAAACCTATTGACAGTAAGGATATACTGTGGTAAAATCTGCCGGAAGAGACAAAAAAGAGGTGTTTGCGTATGAAAAAACACTATGATTTCAGTGCCGGAAAATGGAGTATGGAAGACTTCTTTTTTTGCTATTCTCCATTATGGAAAACTCGAAAGGAATTCCTGCAGGAAAAAGATTGCGTGACGAATAATTACGATGACGGTAAACTGCATTATATAAGCGTTCTGACAAAGAAAAAATATAAAACAGGCGTGCGCCTTCGTGCAAAATGCAACTTTCAGTCATTCGGTGCTCCACTCATTGTTATAAGTGGAGATGTTTCTCCGAATGAAAACGGAGAAATGCAGTACGGATTGCATTTTGAAGCAGTTGCGTGGTATAAAGGACTTAATGTATGGCGTGTTGTTCCATGGCCTGAAAGGGTGGAAAGACCCATACACTCTACATTGATCGGCAGCGAGACTTTCACGATAGAAAATGACGCAGTTTGCGAAATTGATATGATTGTCCGTGAAAAGGAGTTATATGTCGGAATTAACGGGCATTATATTACCGTCCCTCATGACGAAATTCCCGAAAATTTCCACGTGGGAATAACTGCCTGCGAGGGCTTCAACAGATTTTATGAATTCACTATTGAAGAGTGAAAAAAGTTAATTTTTACCTTGAATAAAGAAAGGACATGGTATTATGTTAAAAGGTATTCCGAAGATAATTTCCCCTGAGCTTCTTAAAGTGCTTGCAGAAATGGGACACGGCGACGAAATTGTCATTGGTGATGGAAATTTCCCCGGGCAGAGCGTAAACAAAAACTGCATAAGATGTGACGGACACGGTGTTCCGGAACTGCTTGAAGCAATACTTCAGCTTTTCCCTCTTGACACCTATCAGAAGCCTGTTTATATTATGGCAAAAACTCCGGGGGATACGGTGGAAACACCTATCTGGGACGAGTACGCAAAGATTATAAAACCTCATACCGATGAGGAAATAGAGCAGATTGAACGCTTCAAGTTTTATGACAGAGCGAAAGAGGCGTATGCCGTTGTAATGACCGGTGAATCAGCGCTTTATGCAAATGTAATTCTTAAAAAAGGCGTAGTTAAATAAGTATAGTTTTATCCCGCTTGCAATTTAGGTGCAAGTGGGATTTTTTTGTCCCAAAAAACAAAAAATTCAGAAAAAAGAAAGGAAAAAACTCTCAAAAGTACAATATCTTGTAGAAATTTCAAAAAATGTACCAAAATGAGCAGAAAACACAACTGAATACAAATGAAAAAAATAGGCTGAGACGCAACATAATACCTTTTTAAACCATTTTTGGTAAAAATGAAAAAAAGAAAACAAAAAGCAAATAATACAATATAAGCACCTATTCCATTGTGAAAAAAGGGAAAAAATGTTTAAATTATAGTGTAATAGTGTGTAGTAGTTTGCACAATTGTATATTTTTGTGGAAAAACGGGTTTCATAACATCAACAATTGATGAATTTTTAAAGTCAGGAATTGATTAAAATGAGATTTGAAGATTTGCCGAATTTAACTATAACAGATGTCGTTTCTGCTTATGTATCTCATACGCAGAAAAGTTCACAATTGCGCGAACCGGTAAAAAGTGACTGTTGGTTTCTTGCACTTAAGTTTGAGGGCAAGACTTTCTACCGGCAGGGTGAGCAGGTGTATCTTTCTGATATAAATAATGCTGTTCTTATTCCACCCAACTGTCCGTACAGATTTTATTGTGCGGAGGAGGGAAGAATTGTTTCGATTTATTTCAAGACTTTGGAAAAATGGGATGAGAAAGAAATCTACATTATGAAGATGCCAGACACGGAAAAGATGCTCAGAGCATTTTTTGATGTGGCGGAATGTAAACGCAAAAACAAATCCGGTGTAGAAATAATGTACTGTTTTTACCGACTTCTTAAAATGGTGTTTGAAAACAATATCAAGACCAGATATTTCCCAAGCTCCAGTCGTGAAAAAATTCAACCGGCGATTTCATATATCGAACAGTACTACGATGCAAAAATCACCAATGAATTACTCAGTCAGATTTGTGGTATAAGCACCCAGCATTTCAGAAAACTGTTTACGGAGATTTACGGAACATCTCCCATAGCATATGTGCTTCAGTACAGGCTGTCGAAAGCGGCAAGGTTATTGCAGTCTGATAACAAAATGAGTGTTGCACAGATTGCTCAATCGGTAGGCATTAATGATGTTTACTATTTTTCCAAGGCATTTAAAAAATATATGGGAGTGTCTCCAAAAAGGTACTCTCAAATGAAAACTCCCCCCAACAAAGGGGAGAACCCTTTTAACGTAATATAATTAAAATTTATCATACATCTAAGAGAAAGAGGAGATGATTTACTTGAAAAGAATTTGCAGCATAATTTTGGCTTTTTGCATATGTCTGGCTTCCTTGCCTGTATTTGCAGCAAAAGGCGACCTTGATTCTGCAGTATTCGAAGTAACTTCGCTTGGTATTTTTGAAGGTGACGGAAACGGCGACCTTAAACTTGAAGATACCATGACTCGTGCAGAGTTTGCGAAAGTTGTAGTAGTCCTTACAGGAATGAAAGATGCAATCAGCGGTGGTGTAAGTCCTATGAAGGATGTTCCCGCAGATCATTGGGCAAGTGGATATATAAAATATCTGATTGATACAGGAATGATGAGCGGTTACCCCGATGGCACTTTCAGACCTGAAGCAACAATAACTCTTGACGAATGTATCAAAACAATTCTCGTGGTTATGGGTTATGAAGTTGTTGCGGACAGCCGTGGCGGTTATCCCGACGGATACTATTCCGTAGCAGTACAGAAGGACATGGTAATGGGTGTTAAGGGCGGCAGAAAGAACGCGGCTCTCCGTAAGGATATTATGCTTGTCATAAACAATGCCCTCGATGTTCCTAATGTTGTTAACACAGTAGGTAACTCTGTAAAGTACTATGAGGATCCATCAGTTACAATCAGGAACACAATTCTGAAGCTTGATGACATAGACTCTGTTACCGGTGTTGTAACAGCAACAAGTGACATATGGCTCAATGCGCCCAATTCTTCCATGGAAATCGGACAGATTGAAATTGACGGACTTCTTTATGACGTTGACTCCAGAATTGTTGATGCGGCAAACAAGTATATAGGTCAGGAAGTTGTGGCATATTACACCTTTGACGATACTATGGCATATCCTATGATTCACAACATTCAGTCCACAGTACATAACACTATTACTGAAATCAGACGTGAAGATTTAAATGCATTTACAGAAGATGTGATTAAGTACGAGGTAGAAGGTTCTAACAAAAAGCATGAAATAAAGCTTTATGATGAAACAAGATACATCTATAACGGCAGACCTGAAACCAATCTTACAGAGGATTTCAAGGATATAGACCGCGGAAGCTACATTGTTATCAGCAATGACCTTGACAGAGCTCCCGAGTATGTATTTGCGAACGAATATACAAACTATGTTGTTGATAAGACTAACTCTAATGGTAATGTAAAGGTTAAGTATTATGACAATGTTGACGGTGAGGTAAGCGTTGTTTACAAAAACATTCTCCTTGATGTTAAGCAGGAAAACGCCTTTACAGTGAAAAATGCCGACGGAAAGAACATTTCCTTTGCGGATATTAGTGAAAATAGCGTAATTTCTGTTTACAGAAACAACCTTGACAACTTTATGAAGGTTGTTGTTAGCGATAAGGAAGTTTTCGCATCGACCGTTGAAGGCATTGAATCTGAAGACAATCAGGTTTACATCGATGGTGAGCTCTATACGATGGATTCCGAAACTATCCTTTCACTTGTTAAGTTTGGCGAGTACTATGATTTCTATCCGGATGCAGAAGGAAGAATAGCATTCCTTGAAATTTCTGAAGAAAACAGCACATGGAAGTATGGTTACATCTTTGAAGTGGGAACAAATGCCAGAAAAAGAGATGTAATGATGATTGATGCAGGCAAGGTTATAAACCGTGCTGAGCAGAATCTTGAAGACCGTACAGATACATCTTCAATTCCCGTAACTCTCTGTCAGAATGAAGAAATTTTGTATATTGACGTTGCTGACAAAATTAAAGTGAATGGAAGAAACCAGGATTCAGATGCGATTGAGGATTTTGTAGGTATTCCCTTGAAATACGCTCTTAATGCGGAAGGTCAGCTTAGATACATTGAATACGTTGAAGAAATTGGCGGTTCAGTTGCAACAAAGTACAACGCGAAGGAAAAAGTATTCGGTACAGTTAACGTACTTGAACAGCGTCCCTTCATGATTGATGCTGATACTCAGGTAATCTGTCTCCCATCAAATGCAGGTGCAGACGAGGAAGATTTGCTTGTGCAGATTTCCATTGATAACAAGGATACATATATGCAGTACAATGCTTTCGGTTATGAAAGAAACGAAGAAACAAATGCAGTAAAGCTTCTTGTAATCACTCAGGAAATGAGATCTGACAAAATTAAAAACGTTGTTCCGTCTCAGGCAAAGGTTGCTCTTGTAAGTGAAGCTAAGTACAGTGTTGATGATGACGACAGCGAATTCCTTAAGTTGACTGTTGCAACAGGCGGCGAAGTTAAGGAAATGGAAACTCGTCTTATAGAAGACAGACCTGTCTTTGCTAACATTAAAAAAGGTGACTTTATCTTCTACATAGAAGATGCTGACGGCAAGATTGACAACCTTACAGTAATAAATAACGTGCGTAATGCAAGACAGGGTGAAATCGGTACAACATCAAGTGACTATTCACAGTCGATCGGTTACGTACAGGATATCAGAATGAATCAGATAGATAACGTACAGAGAATAAGAATCAACCAGATTGACCTTATTACTCTGGATGGTCTTGAAATTATAAACATTCCCGTAAGTAATTACCCCGACGTATTTATTTATGATATGGAAACTGATGAAGTAGCGATAGGCTCTATCGATGATATTGTTCCCTACGCTACAGAAGTAGAAGATCCCGAAAAGATTGTTCTTCTCTACTCCGGTGAAACAATCCGTAGTATCATCATCATGAGATAAGGAGGAATGAAAATGAAAAAAGCATTATCTTTAATTCTTTCTTTGATGCTCGTATTCACAATGCTCCCGGGGGCATTGATGGTTCAGGCGACAGAGTATGAAACAGTAACCGTGCTTACAGGCGGAAAAGACTTCAGTACCGTTTTCAGCGGAAGCGGCTCTCAGCTTTCCGGAAGCGGTTATACATTACAGAATGTAAGCAGCTCCTTTTCAGCGATGGCTGTAAAGGAAAAGTCAGAAGTAAGCCAGACAATAGCAGATGGTGTTACATCGGAAAAGGTGCTTGTGCTTACTCCTTCAGGAACTGCAAACCCCACAGCAAGATTTAAAGGCTTTACACAGACACCCGGTGGCTCACCTATAAGAATCAAGTTCAAAATGTATCTTGAAAACGCAGGTGAAACAGGCACATATCACATTCAGGCTCTTCCGCAGGTAGGAACAAGCGCTACTTCTGCAAGCGGCGGACTTGAATTAAGTGATATTACTGCAAATGGCTGGGTTGAAGCAAATGCAGTAGTAACTCCTAAATCAGGAGTCAATGTGGGCGGTATCAAATTCACTATCACCAAGACTACGGCAACAACATTCCCCACAACAATTTATTTGGATGGTAACATTGTTGTTGAAACAGTTAAGGAAGTAGTAGCAGCTACCCCTCAGGATAAGGTTGATGAGGATAAAGAGGCTCTTTCTCTCGGTGATACTTCCGCGGTAACAGAAAACCTCACACTTCCCACAGTAGGAAGCAAGAATGGTTCTCAGATTATATGGGCAACAACAAATGACGCCGTTGTAAAGGCTGACGGTACAGTAATCCGTCCCGCAGAAGATACAACCGTAACTCTTACAGCTACACTTTCTCTTGAAGGTGCAACAGCTACAAAAGAGTTTGAGGTTACAGTTCTCAGAGCTGAAACCGATGCAGATAAGGTAGCTGAAGATAAGGCAGCGCTGGATCTTGGAGACCTTTCGGAAGTGACAGAAAACATTACACTTCCCACTTCAGGTAGTGTAAACGGCTCTCAGATTACATGGGCAACAACAAATGATGCAGTAGTTGAAGCGGATGGTACAATCCACCGTAGTGCAGAAAATCAGACAGCAACTCTTACTGCTACAATCACCTATGGTGGTGCAAGCGATACAAAGGAATTTCCTGTTACAGTTCTTGCAGAAGCGGCGCAGGATTCTGAAACCCTTCTTCAGGAGGATAAGGATGACCTTGACCTCGGTGACCTTTCTGCAGTAACAGAAAATCTCGTGCTTCCTACAACAGGTAGTATAAACGGCTCTCAGATCACCTGGGCAACAAGCAATGTGAAGGTAATCGAAAGCAACGGTACAATCCATCGCAGTCTTGACGACCAGACAGCAACTCTTACTGCTACATTTACTCTCGGTAACGCATCCGATACAAAAACATTTGACGTAACAGTTAAAGGCGATACAGAGAGATTCACGGTTGAATGGCAGGATATCATTTCTGCAAACTTCCTTACATGGACACGTTACGATATGACAACTGCCACAAAGATTACATATCCTGCAAGATATGGTGCTTCTTCTCAGAACAGAATGGAATTCAAGTATAACGGGGAAGAGGCTAAGGGCACTAATCCCGATGTAGTTTACGAAGTATCTAAGGTTGATAAACCTACAATGACTGCAGCACATCCCGCAGCAGCAAATGCAACAGGCTCCGGAAGTTATGCAAAAATTGTTCGTCAGTCTAACGTAGGTGCGCTTTTCTTCAAGCTTAATGCGGCAACAAATGTTACAGCAGGCGACAAAGTTCGTTTCACATTCAAGATTTTCCCTACAGATATCTGCCTTGCAGGTAATACAGGAAGCGGAGTTACTCTTGACGGTAATGAAACAGTAACTTCTATCAAATATACTTTCGCTGATAACTACGCATCTTCTGCAACAGCAACAAAGAATGGCGGATATACAAAAGAAATCACCCTTATTCCCAATCAGTGGAATACAGTTGTTGTTGAATACACAGCACTCAAAGATGGTATTGGTGGTTTCAACCTTCCCATCGGTTTTGCAAACTACAGTGCAAACTCCTACAACACAGCTTTCCCCGCTACAATCTATTTTGATGGTGACATCAAGGTTGAACACGGTGTAGTAACAGAAGTTCACATTCCTACACCCCAGGAAAAGGCTGATGCAGATAAGGAAGCACTCGACCTCGGTGACACTTCTGCAGTTGCAGAAAACCTTACACTTCCCGCTGTTGGTAGTGTAAACGGTAGTACAATTACCTGGGTCTCTTCCAACACAGCAGTTGTTGAAAACAACGGTACAATCCATCGTGGTGCGACTGCACAGACAGTTACTCTTACAGCTACAATTACAAATGACGGCGCAACTGCAACAAAGGAATTTACCGTTACAGTTGTAGGTGAAGAAACTGCAGCACAGAAGGTAGCTCTTGATAAAGCGGCACTTGACCTTGGTGATACTTCTCTCGTAATCAATAATCTTACACTTCCTAACGTGGGTAGCGTAAGAGGAAGTGTAATCACATGGGCAACTTCTGATGCTTCCATCGTAGAAGCAGACGGTACAATTCATCGCGCAGAAACAAATCAGACAGCAACCCTTACCGCTACGATTTCTCTTGACGGCGCATCCGATACAAAGCAGTTTACAATCACAGTTAAGGGTACTGTTGAAAACCGTAACCTTACAGGTGTAGACGGTACATACTTCCACGGTGGTGCTTTTGTCCAGAAGGGACAGATTGATTTCTCAACTCTCTTCGAGGGTGACGGCTCCAACGGTACAAACGGTACTAAGACATTTACACCCAAAGATACTGCAACTGCAGACAAGGATACTAAACTTGGTCTTGTAGCTGAAACAACAGCGCAGAACGGTATCAAGTTCAAGGGTTGGGTAACAGATTCCGCAGTAGGTGTAAATAAACTTCTTCTTTCCAAGACATATAATCTTCCTGAAATGAGTAACCTCGGTCAGCCCTACTATATAGAGCTTGAGGTTGACTCCCAGACAAGAGGTGTAATTACATACGCATTCGGCAACGGAAACGGCAATGTTCTTACAATCCAGAAGACAGACTCCCGTGTAAAGGTAGATGATACCTGGAAAGACGTTCTTGACCAGGAAGACTACGTGTTCTATGTAAACGGCGTTGAAAAGGCAAGAACAGATGTTGTTCGTAAAGAGGTAACAACATTCGGTATCTATGTAATTCCCGAAATTAAACAGATTCTTATATATCAGAACGGAACTCTTCTTGTAAGCGAAGTGTTAAACTACGCAACGGAAGATACAGTTCTTAAGGATGTAACGGTAAGCTGGAAGCAGTCTCAGGGTAGTAGCGGTATTCCTTCTTCTTCATACCTTCACTTAAGAAATATGAAGATTTTTGAAGGTCCTGCTCTTTCCGAGGCAGAATGTCTTCAGCTTGATAAGGATAAGTTCAGATTCTCTCTTATTACAGATGAAGAATTTACAGCTATCACAAAGGATATGAACCTTGTTTCCAAGGGCGTATTCGGAAGTGATGTAAAATGGACTTCTTCCAATGACAGCATTATCAACGCCCAGACAGGCGTAGTTACAAGAGACAGACTTAATACAGAAGTAACTCTTACTGCCCAGATCGGTCCTGAAGGAAACAGCGTTACAAAATCTCAGACATTTATTGTTTTAGGTACAGTTCCCAGCATTACACTCGAGGGTGTAGACGGAACATATTACTATGACAACACCTTCTATCAGACAGGCAGAATCGAATTCGGTGACATGTTCGAGGGTGGCGTTGTAAATGAAGACGGCTGGGCACCCAACGGTACAAACGGAACAGTTTATGTATCTCCCATAACTACCGAAGGCGCATCAGCAGGTGAAAGAACACCCGGTCTTTATGCGAAAAAGACAGATGCAAACGGTATATGGTATCAGTCACTTGTTGCAAGTGCAGAAAATAACGGTCAGGGACTTCCCATCTTTGAAAAGACTTATGATATCCCTGAAATCACAGAAATGGGTATGCCCTATTACATTGAGCTTTCTGCCGAAGCATACATCCGTGACAGTTTAACACTTTCTTTCGGTGATAAGGACAACGGCGTGGTAGAAATTGAAAAGCTTGACCAGAACGAACACGCAGAACATCCTGCAGGCAAGAACATCTTCGTAGTTCGTACAAGCAATATGGAGCGTTACAACTTCCCCTATTCGTACAGCTCCAATCCTGAAACGGCTGATGTGAAGATTGGTATTTATGTAATTCCTCAGCTTAAGAAGGTTCTTGTTTACAAGAACGGTGTTCTTATGAGCGAAGAGCTTCTTGATTTCTCCAAGAAGTCAAGCCCCATAAAGACTCTTACAATCAAGTGGGAACACAGTACAGTTCGTACAACTCTGATGCAGGCTAACTTCCTCCATCTTAAGTATCTTGCAGTTTATGAGGGTAGTCCTCTTCCTGCGGCAGACAGACTTACACTTGACGGTCAGGAACTTTTCGTTTCCAGCTTTACAGACGAAAAAGCTACTCAGATTACAAAAGACCTTACACTTCCCACAGAGGGTATCTTCGGTTGTTCTATAAACTGGAGCGTAAAGGATGGCAAGGATTATGTTATCAATCCTCTTACAGGTGCGGTAACACGTCAGGAAACAGAAGAAAACGTTACTCTTGTAGCAACAATTTCTGTTGATGGACAGTCAGTACAAAAAGAATTCGACCTTAAGGTTGTAAGAAAAGGTACAGACGGTAATATACTTACAGGAAGCGATGTTAAGGTAGGAAATACCGATACAATTGAAGATCCTTCCTATATGACAGACGGCGTTTTTGAAACCTTCGTAGAAACCCTTTCTGCAGGAAAGAAACCCAAGATTACAATTGATATGGGTGAAGAAAAGCTTCTTTCTAAAGTTCTCATTTATGAAAGAATGGTTGACGGCACTTATAATATCAAGGGTGCAAACCTTGAACTTTCCGCAGACGGTAAAACATGGACAAAGGTTGCAACTATCGGCACAATAGGAGAGAAGAAGGTTGTCGACTTTACTCCTCAGGCAGCTCGCTACATTCGTCTTACAGTAACTTCCGTAGATTACGACAAGACAATTTCTATCTACGAAATCGAAGCAGTAATGTCTGCGGCGGATGCTGATATTGTAAAAGCTGATATAAGTGTTCTTAAAGCGTTCAATTCTTATAATGTAAAAGGAAGTACAGTGCTTCCCACAGTGGGTAAACTTGGCTCAACAATTATTTGGGTGTCAAGCAATCCTGATGTAGTGGATAACCAGGGTAATGTTACACGTCCTGCAGGCGCGGGAGCTAACGTAACTCTTACTGCAACAGTTACATATGGTGAAGTGACCCAGACAGTAGCATTCAATCACTATGTTGAAGGGCTTACTTCCGGCGGTGCAGGTGGCTCCGGCGGCGGTGGCGGTGGAGGCGGAAGCTCCTCCGATGACGGAAATGATAAGGTTACAGGCGGCGGTGCTATGAACGAAAAACCCGCAGAACCCGTTACTCCCGATACACCCGTAGTACCCGGAAGCGGTATTTTCAATGATGTTTCCGAAACAGACTGGGCATACAGCTATATTGAAAAGCTTTATAAAGAAAACATTATGCAGGGTGACGGTAAGGGTAACTTTGATCCTAAGCGTCCCATTCTCCGTGAAGAATTCCTTAAAACTCTTCTTCTTGCATTAGGTGTCGAAATTAAGACAGACGGTGAAAATGTATTTACAGACGTTGATTCCAACGCTTGGTATGCGCCCTATGTAAATACAGCTTATGAACTCGGTCTTTCCAACGGTATGGGCAATGGCTCATTTGGTGTCGGACAGACAATATCCCGTCAGGATATGGCAGTTCTTGCTTGCCGTGTGGCACAGCTTAAGGGAATAGATATTACAGCAATAAGCAATAAGTCACTTACAGACATTAACTCCGTAAGCGATTATGCAAAAGAAAGCGTACAGACTCTTGCAAATGCAGGAATTATCTCCGGTGATGAATATTCAATATTCAATCCCGAAGGAAACGCACTCCGTGAGCAGGCTGCAAAGATTATCTGCATGCTTATGGAATTAAAGTAATTCTTCCCCAATTATACAATGTGAAATTTCTCGGTGCCTCCCTGTGGGGCACCGGGTAAAGACATCTAAGCTAAAATCGAAAGAAAGGATGTGTTAGAAATGTTAAATAAGAAAATTTTAGCGTTACTTATGGCATTTGCTATAATTTTGTCTTTTGCCCCCACATCAATGGCGGCAGACGATACCCCTTTCCAGGTAGTTAACGTTAAAAATAACTATGACATTTCAGACTCCTTGACTTATTTTGAAGAGTTTGACTATTCCGACCCTCAACACATTACAGACCAGCTTCTGTTTGGCGAGTGGGACGAGGAAAATGAGGAATGGATTCCCCAGTACAATACAGAGGTTATAAAGAATAATCTTCAGCAGTGGTACCCCGAAATGGCTGAAAAACCTCTTATTAACTATGATTATGATCCCAAACTCAGAAAAGTCGAGGAGGCAGTAAAGACCTGCGGTGGTAACTACGATAAGCCAAAGGCGCTTCTTCTTGAGTATTACAGAGATAAGTTTACAGGATTCAATAAGGAAATAACAACGATTTCTTCATCACTTGCAAGTGATGCATTGGCTTATAACTATTTTACACAGGATGCGTCACTCATAAGAATATTTGATATGAATCCGGAAGAAACAACCTACGTAATTGATGTAAAAAGCAATGTTTCTTCTGTTGTAAACAGTACTTCCACAGATACACTTAATCTTATTTTAAACTCTATGGAAATTGATGGATATGCAGCATATATCTATTCTTCCGAATCAGACTATGGTCCCGTAATTGAAGTTAGTCTTTCTGACGGAACTACAAGAGAGGTCTCTCCCAGCTACGACCTTACAATTACAGGCGGACAGTTCGCATCGCAGAATTTCCCTGAAGATGTGGTTCTGACTGCTTCAGAGCGCCAAAATCAGGATGCCGGTAACGATGATTACAGTGCAAAGGCAATTATGCAGTTTGACTTCTCCTTCATCCCCGACGGACTTCAGGTTCTTGGTGCGAAATTTAAATTCTCCGGCTATACAGAAAAGCCCGAGGGCGTAAAGAAGATGGTACTCTCAAATCATTCTGACATAAGTCTCGTATCACAGAGTGAAGTTACATGGAGCTCTTTCCCGGAACTTGGTAAATCCTACAGCACCTTCCCCGGTGAAATGGATACCGCATATGGTTTCTCAGGCCTCGGTAACACAGATACCCTCGCAAGAAGGTACATTTACAACAACGAAGAAATATATGCATATCACGCTATAAGATATCTTCTTAGCGCGCATATTGAGTTTGACGGCGAACCCTTCATTTTCGGTTCCAGCACATCACCTCGTCTTGCTCAGTGTGGCACAGCGAACCTGCTCGGTCGTTCTGCATATGCTCTTATAAACAGCGATTATATGACTCCCGAAGCATTTGGTATGGTGCTTAAATCTGTTTACCACAATGCAGAGTATCTTGTAGAAGGTTGGGACGGCGGTCTTCTTAACAATAACCACGCTACCTATTACAATCAGGGCTTTTCACACCTTGTAACACTCTTCCCTGAGTTTGATAAGGCTGATGACCCCATGATAGTATCCGGTGCGCGCGGTGATTTCTATGAAGGCGGTAAGGGCGGCTGGATAGCTTGTCTTCGACAAAGAGCAATGGTTAAAGTTAATGACCTTACAGCGGCTGACTTTTCCGGTAAGGAAGCATCTATGGGTTACAGCCGAGAGGCGTTCCGTAACGCTTCTTCCGTAATGCAGTACGCAATGGAAGCCAATATGGAAGACCTTCTCCCCGATGAATATTACGACAGGATGGCGCAGGCGGCACTTTACTTCGTATATGGTACATCACCCGGTTATTACGACTGGAACACAGGTGACTGTTATGGTGTAACTGCAAACTTCATTCACGGCAGACCTACTATAAAGCTTACACTTGACTGTCTTAAGAAACTTTTAGAAAACGACCCCGATAAGGAAAGCGAACTGTATCAGAGAAGACTTTCCTGGTACAATAACCTTGTATATGCTTGGTACAGCGGTGCCCA
>SVJW01000010.1:4012-47514 GCA_015068735.1 Oscillospiraceae bacterium | reverse complement strand
AAATGTGGGCTCTCCATTTCCTTGAATATTAGTGTTTTTTTCTTCTACCATGGTTTCTAAAACCTCCTTAATTATATGCTCCGGTGTCGATGCACCGGCGGTTATACCGAACGAATCGCCAAGAGACATAATATCTTTTGGCAGTTCACCTGCTTCCTCCACCAAAAAAACGTGCTTGGAAAGCGGTGCGGCGATCTGGTACAGCTTCTTGGTATTTGAACTGTGCCTGCCGCCGACAACAACAAATACATCACTCTCTTTTGCAAGTTCAGCAGCGTATTTCTGTCGTTCATTCGTAGCACTACATATTGTATCAAAAACTATGGCACTTTGGCAAGTGTTTTTTATAATTTTCGTAATTTTTTTCCATAATTCGCGTTCAAATGTTGTTTGTGCTACAATATATGTATTTTTTTCATCCTGAAATGCTAAATTTTCTGCTTGTTCTTCGCTTTCTATGACAGTGGCAGAATTCTCACACCAACCATTGATTCCTATAACCTCGGGATGGTTCTTATCTCCTATGATTATAATGTCATAATCTTTCTTATAAGCCTCTGAAACGATGTTATGAATTTTCTTCACGAAAGGGCATGTTGCATCAATAAAATCAATTCCGTTTTTCTCTAAGGCTTCCTGTTCACTCTTTTTTATGCCGTGACTTCGTATGATTACCGTTTCGCCCTGTCTGGCATCCTGCGGACTTTCAATAATTCTGGCACCTTGTCTGTTGAAAGATTCAACAACGGCACTGTTATGAATAATAGGACCTAATGTAGCGATTTTCTTACCGCTGTCAATTCCCTCCTGTGCTATTCTCACAGCGCGGCTTACACCGAAGCAGAATCCTGCCTTTTCGGCTATTTTTACGGTTTTACTCATTTTTCTCCCCCAAAGAGTATATTGTATCCATAAGTTCATCGGCAAGAGACTGCATAGCATCACCGTCGTGAACGCTTTCCGTATATTCGTCGTAATTTATAGGCTTTCCGTATGTAACAGAATTCCAGGTAAGATATGCAGGTACAATCGGCACACCGCATTGAATTGCAAGGCGTACAATACCTGAATTAACCTGCTTCCTCTCCCCGTTTTTCATTCTTGTACCTTCGGGAAAAATAAGAGTAGGCTCGCCCTTTTTCATAATTTTGAGAGTTGCCATTACGGCTGCGGCATCACCTTTTCCGCGTCTGATTGGAAATGCCCCCAACGCTTTTATAATCCAACCCAATACCGGTTTTTTAAAAAGACTGTCTTTCGCCATGAAAGTAAGTTGCCTTTTACAGCTTATGGCAATCAGAACAGCATCCTTATAAGCCCTGTGGTTTGAGCAGAGTAAAAATGCGCCCTCCTCGGGGATATTTTCTTTACCTCTTGCTTTAAAAAGCGTAAATACTTTAAATATACCGTATAAAATCTTTGCGGCAATCTTATAAAAACTCATCTTACACTGCTCCTTATATGTTCAATAACTGCATTTACCGATTCTTCAAAGTTGAGTGCCGATGTATCAATTACAGTAGCACCTTCTGCCACTACAAGGGGTGATACTGCGCGAGTGGAGTCCTGCTTATCACGGAGAATCATATCCTCTTTAACCGCATCAAAATCCACCGTCTCACTTTTTTCCAGAAGTTCTTTATATCTTCTTTGTGCGCGCGCTTCTACGGATGCAGTAAGGAAAATCTTAACCTCCGCATCGGGAAGAACGAAGCTTCCAATATCTCTTCCGTCCATTACAACATCGTGATTTTCTGCAAGCTTACGTTGCAGGTCTACAAGTGCCACTCTTACCGCGGGGATTGCAGAAACGTTGCTTGCCGCCATTGAAATTTCAGGAGTGCGGATTTTGTCGGACACATTTTCCCCATCAAGGAAAATGTGCTGCTCCACTCCCTCGTGCCTGATATCAATATCAAGTGTGGGAAGAATTGATGCCACGCCCTCGCTGTCCTTGGTGTCGATACCGCATTTTACAGCTTTAAGCCCTACTGTGCGGTACATTGCGCCTGTGTCAATATAGATGTAGCCAAGTGCTTTGGCAACCTTTTTTGAGATACTGCTTTTACCTGCACCTGCAGGTCCGTCAATTGCTATTTTAGTCATATTGAAAGCTCCTTTTCTGCGGCGCATTCGCCTGCAAGATAGCCGGTTGAAAATGCTATCTGCAAATTAAATCCGCCTGTGTATGCATCAACATCAATTACCTCACCTGCAAAGTAAAGCCCATCTACAAGTTTGCTTTCCATGGTTGATGCGTTTATTTCTTTCACATTTATTCCGCCGCTTGTAACGATTGCCTCCGCTACGGGACGGTAACTTTTAACTGTAAAGGTAAGATGCTTTAAAAGGTTAAGAAGCGTTTTTCTTTCCTCTTTTGTAATACTGTTTACCTTTTTATATCTGTCTATGCCTGATTTTGACACAATGTATTCAATCATTTTGTTCGGAAGAAGATCGGAAAGGGAATTTTCAAAATTTCTGTTCTGATATTTTTCAAAATCCCTTAATATCCGTTTATCCAGCGTTTGCTCATCAAGAGCAGGCTTCAGGTCAATTTCTATACGGCAGTCTTCCGGATTTTCTCCCATATGACTGCTTGAAGAAAGGATTACTGGACCTGTTAATCCGAAATGGGTAAAAAGCATTTCGCCAAAATCGGAGAATTTCTTTTTTCCGTTTTTATCAAATATGGTTACAGAAATATTCTTCAATGAAAGACCCATAAGCTCTTTCGTGTTTTCTTTTGTTTCAACGGGTACAAGAGCCGGTTTAATAGGTTTTATGCTATGTCCAAGCTTTTCAGCCATTGAATATCCGTCACCGGTAGAGCCGGTAAGGGGATAACTCTTTCCGCCCGTTGCCACAATCACGCTTTCGCAAAAATATGTTGATTTTTCTGTTTTTACGCCTTCTACTTTCCCGTCAGCTACCATAATGTCAGTAACTCTGCCGTTTACAACATTGACATTAAGCTCCTGCATTTTCCGTCTGAGTGCAGTAACGATATCTGCCGCCTTATCACTTTGCGGAAAGACTCGCTGACCTCTTTCCTCTTTAAGAGGGACTCCGCACTCTTCAAAAAAGCTCATCACGTCGTAATTTGTAAAGCTATATATTGCGCTGTATAAAAATCTGTGGTTGGTGGGAATGTTCTCAAAAATCTCCTCGGTATCACAGGCGTTTGTAACGTTGCATCTGCCTTTACCGGTAATTCTGATTTTCTTCCCAACATCGTTATTACGTTCAATAAGTGTTACCGATGCGCCCTTTTGTGCTGCACGAATAGCAGCCATCATACCTGCCGCACCGCCGCCTATTACGATTATCATTCTTATTTCCCCTGTTCCTGAGCGACAAAAAATACTCTTTCGCTGTTTTTCTTGGGATTTTCAAAGCTAAGGTTGTGGTACACCTTTAAAAGGCGCATTCCTGAATTTTCTATAATTGATTTTATTTCGTCAATTTCATAAGCACGCTCTGTATGTTGCTCATCAAACCTTGTATAGCTCTCTCCGTCTTTCAAAAAGAAAGTCAGATAAAAATCGCTGAGCTTTCTCTTTTTATCATACTCATTCTGCCAGGAGCAGAAGCAGTCTTCATCCTCAAGAATAAAGGTGTTGTCACCTATGATATTTTCAAGTTTATAACGTGTATTTATGTCAAAGATAAAAAGCCCACCGGGATCGAGATAATTATTTACCAGTTTCATTACTTTAAGTAAATCCCTTTTATCGGTTATATAGTTAACACAATCAAGACTTGAAACAATAAAATCAACCGTTCCGTAAAGTTCAAACTCCGTCATATCCTGATTAAGGTAGAGAATGTCCTTCCCCTCCGACTTTTCACGGGCAACCATCAGCATATCCTCAGAAAGGTCAACTCCTGTCATCTCGATACCGCGGTTTGCAAGCTCCAGAGTAAGGTTACCCGTCCCGCAACCAAGGTCAAGCCCCAGTTTTGGGTTTAAGCCATATCTTTGAAAAATTTTGAAGTAGTAATCTGCCCATTCCTTATAGTCAACGTCGTTTATAAGTCTGTCATAAACATAGGCAAAATCGTTATACATAGTTAATCACACCTTTGAAGTTTTGCGTAGAGCCCTAAAAGGTTTTTTGTACCCACGCTTTCAAACGCTATTTCGTAATGTATGTCATTTCCTACCGGAGTTGCATCGATTACAATACCACGCCCGAATTTCTTATGCATTACCGAGTCGCCCGGGCGGAAAGTTTCACCGCTTGTTTTAGGTACTGAACTCTTTGTAAACAGTGAATTTTCAGGCACTTTATTAAAGGAGAAGTCATCTTCCTTCGCAAACCAGCTGTCGTTCATTTTTGGAGTATTGTCTGTTATGTCCAGAAGTTCATTCGGAATTTCTTCAAGGAATCTCGACGGTTTGTAAGGAGATGTTTTACCGTAAAGCATTCTACTGCTTGCGGTTGTAATGTGGAGCATCTCCTGTGCACGGGTGATTCCCACATAGCATAGTCTACGTTCCTCCTCAAGCTCCTCACTACTGTAACAGCTTGCCATATTGGGGAATATTCCTTCGTCAAAGCTACAGAGGAATACTATCGGAAATTCCAGCCCTTTCGCCGCGTGCATTGTCATAAATATTGCGGCATCGAGCTCCTCGTCATAATTATCTATATCGCTTATAAGCGCCAGATTGTCCATATAATCCTGGAATGTGGCTTCTTCGTTGTTATCTTCGTAATTTGCGGCACCGTTTATAAGCTCATACACATTATCTGCACGCTCTTCCCCTTTTTCGTCTGTTTCAAGGAATTTACAGTAGCCTGTCTTTTCAAACACCTCGTTAACAAGGTCGCTGATTTTGTTTTTCTTTTCAAAATCGCAAAGGTAGGAAATTACATCATAAAACTCGGCTACCGAGTTACCAAAGCCGTCACGGTGGTTTTCAATTGCTTTGAGCATACTGCAATTTTCACGCTGTGCCGCTGCGGAAATTTTGTCAAGAGTTACCTTACCGATTTTTCTTGAAGGCGTATTTATAATACGCTTTAAGCTTATATCATCATCGTTATTCTTTATAAGGCGGAGATATGCAATCATATCACGGATTTCTTTTCTGTCGTAAAAACGAAGTCCCGACAACACTCTGTACGGAATTGCCTTGCGCATAAAGACTTCTTCAAGTACACGGGAGGTTGCATTTGCACGATAAAGTACTGCCATATCGTTGTAGCTATAACCGTCAAGGGCAAGAGCTGACATCGTATCAGCGATAAATGATGCTTCATCGTGTTCATTTGAAGCTTTATAAACGGAAATTTTATTCCCCTCTCCTTTATCTGTCCAAAGCTTCTTCCCTTTTCTGCCGTAGTTGTTTTTAATTACATTATTTGCAGCATCAAGAATATTTCCCGTTGAGCGATAATTCTGCTCAAGTCGAATTGTTTTTGTTTCGGGAAAAGCCTTTTCAAAGTCAAGAATATTGGAAATATCCGCACCGCGGAATTTATATATACTCTGGTCATCGTCACCTACAACACAGAGGTTACGGTGCTCGCTTGCCAGAAGAATTATAAGCTCATTCTGTGCCTTGTTGGTGTCCTGGTACTCGTCAACAAGGATATATTTAAATTTGTTTCTGTAAAATTGGAGAACATCCTCATTTTCCTGAAAAAGTTTTACAGTCAGCATAATGAGGTCGTCAAAATCAAGGTCATTTGCCGTTTCAAGCTTCTGCTGATAGAGGGCGTAGACCTTTGCAATCTGTTTTTTTCTGTAATCGTCTGCAAAATCAAGCATATACTCTGCAGGAGTTACAAGATTATCTTTGGCAAAGGAAATTTCATTCATTACACTTCTTGGCGGAAGCTGTTTTTCTTCAATTCCAAGCTCTTTTAGGCATTCCTTAACCAAAGATTTCTGGTCGTCTGTATCAATTATATTAAACCTTGTGTCATATCCGAGGCGGTCAATGTCACGCCTTAAAATACGCACACAAGCTGAGTGGAATGTCCTTACCCACATATCGTTGGCATCACTACCTACAAGCTTTTCCACACGGTCAAGCATTTCCCGTGCCGCTTTGTTAGTGAATGTGATTGCAAGGATATTCCACGGGGATATTCCTTTTTCGTGTATCATATAGGCGATGCGGTGGGTAAGCACTCTCGTCTTACCGCTGCCTGCACCTGCCAATACCAGAAGAGGACCGTTGATATACTCAACGGCCTCTCTCTGTTCACTATTCAACTTATTCAAAAGTTCGTTCATAAGTAATTCCCCTTTGGGGCTTATTTTTTAAGGCTGATTGCCTTCTTAACATTTTCTGCAATGTTTTCTGCAGAAAGTCCGTATTCCTTAAGAAGTTCGTAGGGCTTACCGCTCTTACCGAATACGTCCTGAGTACCTACACGGAGCATGGGAACGGGGCATTCTTCGCAAAGAACTTCTGCAACTGCGCTACCGAGACCGCAGTTTACGTTATGCTCTTCTGCAGTAACGATTGCACCGGTTTTTTCTGCTGCATTCTTAATGATTTCTCTGTCGATTGGCTTAATTGTATGGATATTTACAACTGCAGCATCGATACCGTCTGCTTTAAGAAGCTCGCGAGCCTCAAGAGCGTAAGGAACCATAAGACCTGTTGCAATGATTGTTGCATCTGTGCCTTCTGCAAGCTGAACACCCTTACCGATTTCAAACTTATATGTATTTTCATCATAAATCTGAGGAACGGGAAGTCTGCCGAAACGAAGGTAAACCGGACCTTCATACTTAACAGCCGCTTCAACTGCTGCCATAGCCTCTACGTGGTCAGCAGGGTTAATAATAACCATACCGGGAATTGTACGCATAATACCCATATCCTCAAGGCACTGATGTGTAGCACCGTCTTCACCAACGGAAATGCCGGCATGTGTAGCACCGATTTTTACGTTGAGGTGAGGATAACCGATGGAGTTACGGATCTGCTCAAACGCACGACCTGCCGCAAACATTGCAAAGGAGCTTGCAAATACTATCTTGCCTGTTGTTGCAAGACCTGCAGCTGTGGAGAGCATATTGCCCTCAGCAATACCTGTATTGATAAATCTTTCGGGGAACTTTTTCTTGAATGTGTCTGTCTTTGTTGATTTGGAAAGGTCAGCATCCATAACAACAATATCATATTTTTCGCCAAGCTCAGCGAGAGCCATACCATAGCTTTCGCGAGTTGCTTTCTTATCACCTATAGCCATAATTCACACTATCCTTTCTTATTCAGCTTCAATTTCTGCAATTGCTGCATCAAGCTCACTAATTGCCTGCTCGAACTGTTCCTTGTTGGGAGCAGCACCGTGCCAGCCTGCCTGATTTTCCATGAAGGAAACGCCCTTACCCTTAACGCACTTTGCGATAATCATAGTAGGCTTACCCTTTACAGAATGTGCTTCTTTGATTGCATTTCTGATCTGATCATAGTCATGTCCGTCAATTGTGATTACGTTCCAGTTGAATGCTTCAAACTTCTTGTCGATAGGTGTGGAATTCATAACCTCGCGGATGTCACCGTCAATCTGAAGACCGTTAAAATCAAGGAATGCAACGAGGTTATCAAGCTTGTAATGAGCGGCAAACATAGCTGCTTCCCAAACCTGACCTTCTTCAATTTCGCCATCGCCGAGGATTGCATAAACCTTGTAATCCTTTCCGTCAAGTTTTGCGGAAAGTGCCATACCGTTAGCGGCAGAAATTCCCTGACCGAGTGAACCGGTGGACATATCAACACCGGGAACGCCCTTCATATCGGGATGGCCCTGAAGAATGCTGTCTGCCTGACGGAATGTGCCGCAAAGCTCTGTGGGGAAAAAGCCACGCTCTGCAAGAGTTCCGTAAAGGATAGGTGCACAGTGTCCCTTGGAAAGAACAAATCTGTCACGGTCAGCCTTCTTGGGATCCTTGGGATCAATATTCATTTCCTCAAAATAAAGCACTGACAGAATGTCTGCTATTGAAAGGCTTCCGCCCGGATGACCGGAAGCGGCATTGTAAATACCTGTAATAGCATGCTTTCTTGCCTTATAGGCATGAAGTTTAGTGGAATTTTTCATTGTTACTATCACTCCTATGTAAAATTAAATTATTTTTCAATTTTTAATACTGCATCATATGCAAGGTTGAGAAGATACGAAAGCCTTTCATTATCGCCCGAAAGATAAAGGTATCCCACAAGAGTTTCAAAGCCTGTTGCCATATGGTATTCAGTGACATCGGCATTCTTGGGGATGGTATTACTTTTGGCGTTTCTTCCCCATTTAAGAACCCTCAACTCGTCTTCTGTAAGAACCTCTTCAATCGCGTAAGCACTGACTGACTGAGAATGAGCCTTTACAAAGCTTACTGATTCCTTGTGCATTTCGGTGACGTGGCGGTTTCCCTTTGCAAGAACTTTTGTCCTTATAAAAAGGTCATACACCGTATCACCGATATATGCAAGAGCGAGGGGACTGTATTCCTTTGGGTTGATGTTATCATCGGTAAATAACATACATCTTCTCCCTTATTTCTCAAATTTCCATTTTACACCGTCAGGTGTATCTTCAAGAACTATTCCGCGTGTCTTGAGGTCGTCACGGATTTTGTCTGCAAGCGCCCAGTTTTTATCTTTTCTCGCCTGAGTTCTTTCTGCAATGAGTGCCTCAATCTCATCGTCAAGGCTTGCCTTTTCAGTATTCTTGAGAAGTCCGAGGACATTACCGAGCTCAAGAATTGTTTCCTTTGCAAGAAGAAGCTCTGCTTTGTTGGGAGATGTCATACTGTTTGCAAAACGCACTGCTTCGAAGATTGCGGAAATTGCATCGGCTGTATTCAAGTCATCCTCCATTGCAGCAATGAATTTATTCTTGAATCCTTCCATAGCTTCCTTAACTTCTACATCAGCATCACCGTCGGGAGCGTTGCCGAGCAGGAAGTCAATGTTATCTATACAGTTGTAAATTCTTTCAAGGCCATTCTTTGCCGCATCCATAAGTTCGTCACAGAAGTTGATGGGGCTTCTGTAATGTGCTGAAAGCATAAAGAAACGGATAACCTCGTAGTCGTATTTTTCAGCAATGTCACGAACGGTAAAGAAATTACCGAGGGACTTGCTCATTTTTTCGTTGTTAACATTTATAAAACCGTTATGAAGCCAGTAATTTGCAAAAGGAGTTCCGTTTGCACATACGCTCTGCGCGATTTCATTTTCGTGATGCGGGAAAATAAGGTCGAAACCACCGCTGTGAATATCAATTGTGTGACCGAGGTAACGGTTTACCATTGCAGTACATTCAATATGCCAGCCGGGTCTTCCGATACCCCAGGGGCTTTCCCAACCGATTTCATCATCTGTCTTTCTCTTTTTCCAGAGAGCAAAGTCCATAGGATGATGCTTCTTGTCATCAAGATCTTTACGAACACCGCTTTCCAGATCTTCGAGGGGCTGGTGGCTGAGCTTACCGTAGTCCTTGTAGCTTTCAACGGAGAAGTAAACGTCGCCGTCTACCTCGTAAGCGTGACCTTTTTCTATAAGGGTCTGAACGGTTTCAATAATTGCATCAATATTCTCAGTTGCTCTGGGATGAACAGATGCTTCTTTAATTCCGAGAGCCTTAGCATCAACAAAGTATTCTTTGATATACTTTTCAGCAATTTCAGGAACGGTTGAGCCCTCTTCCCTTGCTTTGTTGATGAGCTTATCATCAACGTCTGTGAAGTTCTGCACGAATTTAACATCATATCCTCTGTATTCAAGAAACTGTCTTAAGCAGTCGAATACAATAAAGGGACGTGCATTTCCCAGATGGAAGTAGTTATAAACCGTAGGTCCGCAGGAGTACATCTTTACTTCTCCCGGAACAAGGGGTTTGAATTCTTCTTTTGAACGGGTTAATGTATTATACAATTTCATAATTTTTACCTCTCGCTGTCTTTATTTTTTAACGCTTCAAGTTCTGCCGTAAGCTTGTCTATTTTTGCACTCATTCTACAAAGTTCCTGGCTGACCGGATCGGGAATGTGCACCTGGTCAAGGTTATCCACTCTCTTCTCCCCACGCTTAACAACTCTTGCAGGAACGCCTACACATGTACTGTCCGGTTCAACTTCACGAAGAAGTACTGCGTTTGCCGCAATTTTCGAGTTATCTCCAACGGTAAAGGGGCCAAGAATTTTCGCACCTGAACCAACCATAACATTGTTTCCGAGGGTGGGGTGTCTTTTTCCCTTATCCTTACCGGTACCGCCAAGGGTTACACCCTGATAGATTACACAGTCGTCGCCAATCACGGTGGTCTCTCCGATTACAACACCACAGCCGTGGTCTATGAGAAGTCCTTTCCCGATAGTAGCACCGGGGTGTATTTCAATTTTGGTCAAAAATCGCGACAATTGGCTGATAAGTCTGGGAATAAATCTGAGATGACACTTATAGAGCATATGGGCAAAACGGTGGAAAAGCACCGCATGAAACCCGGGATAAAGAAGTGCAACTTCAAAGATATTCCTCGCCGCCGGATCGCGCTCGACTATCTTTTTTAAATCGTAAAGAGTTCTGCTGTAAATAGAAATCACTCCTATACATTCTCTAACTATCTTATTATACAATATATATAGCGAAAAAACAACAGTTATTTTACAAATTTTAGTTATTACGCAGAGGTAATTTCTCCCGTTGTTTTTATTGAGTATTGTAATTTTTCAATATTATTTTTCGTTATTTTTCAAAAAGGCAAAATATTTTACTATTTATTTTAATTTTTACAATTGATATTGCACATATTGATTTACTGTGCTAAAATGCCAATAAACAAAAGCTAAAAGGTGATTTTATGCACAACAAACAATTTGTTTCAAAATTTCTGACAAGAGAAAAGTTAAAAAACAATCTTCTTTTCCTGATAGGACCGATTATAACGGCTTTCGGCATCAGCGTATTCTTCACCCCTAACAAGGTCGTAAGCGGTGGCGTTTCCGGTCTTTCAACAATTCTTTTCCACATTGCAAAAATACCGCCGGGACTTTCATTTGCGGTTATAAATATATTGTTTTTGCTTATTTCCTTTAAGGTAATAGGCAAAGAATTTGTTATAAAGACAATTATCGGGGCGGCAAATATATCTCTGTTTGTACAGATTTTCTCCGAGCTTCCTCCCATGACCGATGATATTATTTTGGCATCAATTTTCGGATCGCTCCTTTACGGTTTTGGTATTGGTATGACACTTCTCTCAGGCGGTTCTACCGGAGGAACGGATATTTTAGGAAGGCTTCTTCAACATTTCTTCCCTCATTTCAAGATAGGAAAACTTCTTCTTTTTGTCGATGCTGCGGTTATTATGACGGCACTTATTACATTCAGGCAGATTGACTTAGCTCTTTGGGGCATTGTGGCACTTTTCCTTTCAACATTTTCCGTTGACTGGCTGATACAGAAACTGAATGTATCAAAACTTGCGTTTGTGGTTACTGAAAAAGGCGTTGAGGTTGCAAAAAAACTTGTTTCCACCTCTCCACGAGGAGTTACGATTATTGATGTTGTCGGAGCTTACACAATGGACGAAAAGCAAACCCTTATGTGTGCATTGAAAGAGGCTGAAATCCCTGAATTTCAGCGGAAAATCCTTGAAATTGATCCCGAAGCGTTTATTATATTTTCGGAATCACAGCAGATTGTGGGAAATGGATTTCATGTATACAGATAAACAAAAAGTTCACCGAAATAAAAATTCGGTGAACTTTTTTTAGTCAATTATTCCATATAGATAGTCGGATTCTTTTGTAAGGGATTCAAAGTTATTCTGGCGCAGGGCTTCGTAAACTACAATTGCTACAGAATTGGAAAGATTAAGACACCTTGCGTCACTTATCATGGGGATGCGGATTGAACGCTCTGGATGGTCTATAAGAATCTTTTCGGGAAGGCCTTTTGTTTCCTTGCCGAAAAGCAGAAAGTCCCCGTCCCGAAAGCTTACATCGGTATAGGAAGCTGTCCCCTTTGAACTAAGGTAGAAAAATCTACCGTTCTTATTTTGTCCAAAAAATTCATCAAGATTTTCGTAATACTGAATATTAAGAAAATGCCAATAGTCAAGTCCTGCACGTTTCAGCTTTTTATCGTCAATTTCAAAACCCATGGGTTTTACTATGTGAAGCCTTGCACCGGTAGCGGCACAAGTGCGGACAATATTTCCCGTATTCTGTGGAATTTCTGGTTCTACCAGAACTATGTTATAGCTCATTTCATTTTGCTCCTTAAAATTTCGTCCTTAAGTCTGAAAAATACGCCTTCTTTGACGCCTGCAGCACATACGCATACTGTGCCGCTTCCGGTCATATCCATCAGAACTTTCACAGGGGTAAGTCCTGCAAGAATAATATCTGCACGGGAAACGTCCATGCCCTTTATATCCTTGCGTTTTTCAACAGGTGTTTCAAAAATACTCTGATATATTTTTGCAACAGCGTGGTATGGGATTTTAATACCGTCCACCTTATCGGGCGAAAGATATTCTTTCTTATAAAGCATAGCCATAGCACGTGCGCTTCCACCGATGCCGTAAAGGGGCAATCCTTCACACTCATCAAGCCAATCTATACCGCCTATATATGAAGATACATACTTATACAGATGCATCTGACTTTTATTAGACATCTGCTCTGTCATCATAACAGCACCGAGGGGCAGACTTATAGAGTGCTTTACTTCCCCATTTTTTACGAGGACAATTTCCGTACTTCCGCCACCTGTATCATAAATTACTCCGTCAGTTATTCCTACGGTTTCTTTTACTGCAAGATAGCTGTAATATGCCTCCTCGACACCGCTTATAATCTGGAATTCAATTTCTGCTTGTTCCTTTACTCTTGAAAGGAACAGCTCTTTATTTGCCGCACGGCGAAGTGCCGCCGTTGCAACTGCGGCAATGGATGCACATTTATAGTTTTTTGCTATTTTTGTAAACTCTTTTATGGCATCGATAACACGGCACATTGCCTCTTCTTTAAGGAAGTTATCATTAGTCATTCCTTCGCTGAGCCTGACTGTTGAACGGAGTTTTTCAATAACATGCCAACTTCCGTCTTCTTCGAGGGCATTTACGCTCATTCGTACTGAATTTGAGCCAAGGTCAATTACTGCAAAATTATAACTCATAGAAATCCTCCTTTAATTGGTCAATCGACTCTGAAAGAGAGTAGATAAATTCCCTCGTATCTCTTACTTTCATACAAAGCTGCATTGCCATAGTTACTCTTTCAACAAACAACGCATCAAGATCACAGGGTTTCATTGCCGTGGCTAACGGACACATCCCTCTGCCGCGGATATCCATTCTGATTTCAAGTTCGCCTCCCCTTTTTGCATATGGAACGAGGGGGAATATTCTACAGGACAGAGGGCGAAGTGATCTGTCACATTTTCCGGGACAGGTAAAAAGGTCAACGCTCTTTCCCCCGTCATAGGTAAAGTCAATATCATGAAGTTCTCCCCATTCAGGCATTGGGTCATACATGACCTTTTCACCGGGGAAAAGATACATCCCCGTTATTTCATCAGTGACGGCACAACAGGCACCGTCACAAAGTTGACCGCAGTCAACTGTAAGAGGAGTTACATTTTCAAGCATTTTATAAAGTTTGGTATAAAATGCTTTTTTATCAAGAGTTAATTTCATACAACCACTTACCAATCAAGTTTTCTCTATTTTATCGCATACAATTGCTTCGTTGAAATTATTATAACACATCAAAATACCGTTTACAATAAACATTTCACAGAATTATCCATATAAAATATAATAAATAGTGGAGGTGTTATATGGATAATTACGTCTTAATGGCACTGATTGCAACTCTCGGCACATGGTTAGTAACTGCGCTGGGTGCTGCAACGGTTGCCTTTTTTAAATCTCCTAATCCTAAAATATTAAATCTTATGCTGGGGTTTGCCTCCGGCGTTATGATAGCGGCTTCTTTCTGGTCACTTCTTCAGCCTGCTATAGAAAGAGCCGAGGAAATATCTACTGTTCCTGCGTATATTGTCGCAACAACAGGATTTCTTTTCGGTGCGGTTTTTATGTGGTTATCTGATAAAGCGGTTTCATTTGCCAGAAAAAAAGCAAATAACACACAAGGAAAAACAAGCGAGAAACTAAACCGTATTATTATGCTCATTCTTTCGATAACTTTGCACAACATTCCTGAGGGGCTTGCCGTGGGGGTAGCTTTCGGTGCATTGCAAAAAACAGGGTTTAGTATGGAAAGCCTTATGGGTGCAATTACTATTGCAATAGGAATAGGACTGCAAAATTTCCCCGAGGGTGCGGCTGTTTCCCTTCCTCTTAGAAGAGAGGGCTATTCAAGAAAAAAGAGCTTTTTATACGGTCAGGCGTCGGGAATGGTAGAGCCTGTTGCAGGTGTTATAGGTGCATTACTGGTTGTTTATATAGAAAAGATTTTGCCTTATGCCCTTGCTTTTGCCGCAGGTGCTATGATACTGGTTGCCGTACATGAACTTATCCCAGAATGTCAGAAAGGACGAAAATCTCACCCGTACTTTTCTACGATGGGAATTATAATAGGTTTTGCCGTTATGATGCTTTTAGATGTTATGTTAGGATAAAGAAACAGGGCAGTTATGAATAACTGCCCTGTTTTGATTTTATTTTTTCTTTTATAGTACCTGTTTCATAGCACTCAACAAGTTTTGTCAAATCTGCAATTTTTTCACTGATAACAACACCCGTATCAGTATTTTTTACTCTTATTTTATCTGATGCTTGCTCAAATATTACTGTTTCAGACAAAATGTCTGCATTATTATTTATTGCATCCTGCACACCTCTGAAAGGTTCGTGAGCAGAGATACGCATACCGTCAGCATTGTAGATAAGTGTATATCCTGCAATTCCGGTAGTCTTTTGATATGCACGGCAGAACCCACCGTCAATAAGGATCAGTTTACCGTTTGCTTTTATGGGATCTTCGCCTTTTTTATACTGAACGGGAACATGACCGTTTATGATATGCGAATGCTTTCCTCCAAGAGAAAACTCCTCTAAGATTTTCTGTACTATGTACTCATCGTTCCAGCATTGATAATAGGCATTTTTAGGTTCTGCCCATGTTTCCGGAGCATCTATCAAAAGTCTTTCAAAAGTTGTTATCTTCTTCCTTGCACAAAGGGGAGAATCCTTCCCGCACCACAAAAACCAAAGAAAATCTTTTCCGAACTGTTTTGTTTCACTTCCCTCTCGTGAGAAAAAGCCCTTTCGAGCAGTACGGTCACAAAAATCCATAAATGCTCTTCCCGAAAGTCCCCCCGCAATTGGAAAGCTCATAAAACTGCCGTCTTCATTAAGCGGAATACAGCCGTGGAACAACAAATTTTTATTAAAAATTGTATATATTTCACCTTTTTCAAAAAGAAACCTTATGTGATTTTGCAGTTTTTGAGACCTCATAAAGGCATTTTTCAAATACTGCATCAGTTCTCTTTCTCCATCAGTAAGAGCATAAGGATTATCTTTGTCAACAGTGGGAAAATCCTTTTCTTTTAAAGGATATTCGCGTCCGTTTAATTTTACCGTTCCCTTTTCCCAATCAATTTTATCCAGGAGAAGTCTATGCTCCATACCGTAATCCGGATTACGAAGAATTGTTTGTCCTTCCAGCTTAAACTGAATAATACTTATCGCCTTATGCATACGGGCAACAAGGCTGTCATCATCTTCTATAAATATATCTCCGTCGGAATTTCCTTTCGGCATATAGTTAGAAACATCCGAATTGGCATATACATCATTTGCAAATAAAGATAACGGACGAAGCGATATTCCGTAACCGATTTCTACAACATCCAGGTTTTTGTATGTAATGGAATTGTTCAGAACGGTTGCAATACATACTCTTGAACCTGCTGCAGCACCCATCCACAATGCATCATGATTTCCCCATTGAATGTCAATGGAATTTTCTTTCATAAGTTGTTCCATTATTAAATCTGCTCTCGGACCTCTGTCAAAAACATCTCCTACAATGTGCAAATGGTCTATAACCATACTTTTTATAGCAGAACATAGTGCTATGATAAACTTTTCTGCAGATCCTACGTTTATTATTGTATTCAGAATGTTGTCATAATAGTGTCCTTTATTTATAGCATCATAATCATTATTCAAAAGTTCATCAATAATATAATCATAGCCTGAAGCAGTGCGAGCTAAATGCTTACGAACTTTTGAACGAGTATATTTACTGCTTACAAATCGGGAGACTTCCAGCAGTCTTCTGAGTGTAATCTTATACCAATTATCTTTTTCTTCTTTTTCCAGCAAATTAGAGTCGAGCTTTTCCTCGGGATAATAAATGAGTGTGGACAGTTCTGCACGCTCATTGACCGAAAGTGTCTTTTCAAAAAGTGCATCGACTTTTCTTCTTACTACTCCCGATGCATTTCTGCGGATATGAGAAAACGCTTCGTGTTCACCATGAAGGTCACTCATAAAATGTTCCGTTCCTTTAGGCAGGTTTAAAATAGCATTCAGGTTAATAATTTCGCTTAATGCTGAGCTTCTGTTAGGGTACGATTTTGCCAGTTCTTTCATATACTTGTTTTCTTTTTCGGCAATCACAGTTTTCCCTCCCATAAATTCAATGTTAAATTATATGAAAATCCTACTGCATTAGTACGCTTTTATTTAGCTAATCTGCTCTTATAATCTTTTGGGTTAAGTCCGTATATCTGTAAAACATCCAATTTTTCTGACATTGCTATATTTTCCGGAGTTACAAATATGCCTCCCGTTTCGTCAATATCAACCCCAACCGCCTTGTACGCCTGCCATACAATGTGCGAACAGTGGGAACTTTCGGGGATTTTTTCATCGGACTTATCTTTTTTTATCACACCTGCCAAGATATTGTAGTCAATACCTATAAGGTGCTCAACAGCATAATTTACGGCTTCCTGAGCTACCTTTTCATCAGGATACCTTAAAACAACAAATCCCGGATACCTTCCCCATCCGTCAACAGATGTCAGGCATGATGGGTTTCCTATGGACATATGTTCCAATAAGATTCCTTTCTCTGCATCGATGACAAGAGCGCAGTGACCATGTCTCCAATCAAGGGTATGAGTGTTAAAAGTAACAAGAACATCACCGTTTTTCAAATCAACAACCGGCGTTATCTGTTTAGCATTCCTCTCTCCCACAGTTACGGGATGTGCCACAAAAACCCTTTCTATTTCAGGCTTTTTAAAATACAAATCATTCAGCTCATCTAATACACCATAATTTCCGTCCTCGATGAATTTTTCTGCTGATTTTGGAGAAACACCTGTATTCTTAAATATAGTATCGTAATCTTTGTCTGTTAATTCCTCATTCCTGATAAGAGAGGATATATCGGTTTTTTCGTAACCAACCAGATAAAATTCCTGACTGATATTATACTCGTGACGGATATACAGGATCACAAAGAAAAGTGCTGTAATCAATGCCTGAAACCTTTTTGATTTTAAAAAGCTCATTATACCACCGTTTCATAAACATCCGTAAGGAGGTCAAACGCCTCTTTTGCAGATGTCTCATCAATATTTTCAGATATAATCGGAATATCCAGATTATTCTCTTTCATTTTTTCAAATATAAGCTTATAATTGAGAATTCCCTTTCCCGGAATTGTACGCTTAAGTTCTCCATTTTCAACAAAGAAATCTTTTGCATGGACAGCTATAATCCTACTTCCTACAAGGTCAAACATGTCGCTTATCATTTTATTCTGTTCCACATAGTTATCAATAGTTATTAAATTACAAGGATCAAATATAACTTTAAGATTGTCTGAATTCACATCCGTTACAAGTCTCGCCATAATTTCGGGAGAATTGATTACAAACTGGTATACGCCCTCAATCCCTATATTTACACCGTATTTCTCCGCTTCTCTGACAAGTTCCTTTACGGTTTTCAAAAGATGCTGATACGCTTCTTCCGTATGGGTTTTTCCTTCAATGTAACATCCTGTTTCCGTACCTACCGCAATGGGGTTAAGCACAGTTGCGTAACGGATTTTCTCCTTAAATTTTTCGATACTTTCCCTAAGAGTTTCCTCGTTGGGGTCAGATGGGTTTATATAACTTCCCAGAATTGCAATTTTAGTATTTGGCATTTCCTCTTTAATTTTTTGTGCATATTCTTCAGAGTATTTACCGGTTTCAAAACCCTCTATACTTTTTTCAAGAACAAGCTGAATATATTCAATTCCTTCTTCAGCACATCTTTTATCTATGTTTTTTAATCCTTCTGCACAAACATCGTGTCCTCTTATACCTTTTTTCATAATTGCTCCTTTTTAAAACTCAACAATTGCCCTGTCTATAATTTCTTTATCCGTATTGAATGTAACTCTTGCACAGCCTTCACAGAGATTTATCTGCACTCCTGTAAGAATTACATTTCCGTTTTCCTCTCTTTTTACATCTGAGCCTACAATAATTGTACAAGGTTGACCCAGGTCATCCATTTCGCTGCCGGGTACACTTATATACGCTCTATGTGTATGGCCACAAAGCATAAAATCAGGTCTTATGTTCTCTTTTATAAGCTTTGCCCAGTTTGTGTACAAATCGCGTTCAATGTCAAATACCGGCAAACGCTTTTTAAATGTAAACGGAATGTGCGAAATAACTATTCTGTATTTTACACCATTCTCCGCATACTCTTCGAAAGCGTTTTTTATGGTGTTTTCTATCATTTTTTGCTGTTCTAACCTGAAAGGGTGGCAGGAAATAACCTGTCCGTATTCTCGATTGAAGTCATTTTTATCCTCACCTGCGTCAACGAGTATTCCCCAAATACAGCCCACTCTGAAAGTATAGTATGATTTTCCGTTATCACCGGGCATATTTTTTGCCAGATTTTCAGCACCTGCACCCCTTAAATCGTGATTACCTCGGGAAATGATGCATGGAATTTCTCCCTTTGTTACTTCTGAAGCAATTTTATAGCACAGAATAATTTCTTCAAAAGTATCGGATGTGCTTGAAATGTCGCCGTTCATTATGAGTAAGTCAGGCTTTTCTTCCATGAATTTTACAGCATCTATTGCCTTTTCTTTTTCACCGTGAACATCTGCAAGGTGATATATATTTATGTTTTCAGTCTTCGTGAGCGGTCTGAAACTGAACTTCTCCTCTACAGGCGGCTCTGATTTGGGAAAATACGGTGTTCTTTCAATCATGATTTCTGTAATTACCGTATATTCACCTGTTTTATCCAGTTCTTCCTGTGGCACAGAAAATCTGTGTATACCGGGAGTTGATATTCTTATGCCATTACTGTGATAATAATAAGTAATATCACCTACACGGACGCTTATCAAAGCTTCCTTTTCGACAAGTATCATAATCTGATATTCTTTTCCTACAGCACAGACAGTCGGATTCAACTTCATAACATTTGCTCCTTATTTGTATTCCTTTGCAAGTTTTTCAAATGATGATAATGATTTTTCAATCATTTCAGTTGATACACAGTAAGAAATTCTTACATAACCGGGATAACCGAAGCTATCTCCGGGAACTATCAGAAGCTCGTATTTCTTTGCTTTTTCACAGAAATCACGGGAGCTTTCTTCAAGTGTTTTTACAAACAGATAGAATGCACCATCAGGCTGAGCAACTGTATAGCCGTACTCAGAAAGCGCGTTTATAAGTATATCTCTGTTCTTCTTGTAAATGGATATATCTGCAGTCTTTCCAATACATTTGGGAACAATTCTCTGGAAAAGGCTGGGCGCACATACAAAGCCGAGTGAACGGCCTGCACCACAAACTGCAAAGTAAATCTTCTGCCAGTCGTTTGCTGTATCAGGAACGAGCACGTAGCCTATTCTTTCTCCCGGAAGTGAAAGGGATTTACTGAAAGAGTAGCATACAATCGTATTGTTGTAATAATTTGGGATAAACGGTACTGTAACGCCATCTGTATAAACAAGTTCACGGTAAGGCTCATCGGCAATGATGTAAATGTCTTTTCCGTATGTTTTTTCTGCGTCAGAAAGAACTGAGGCAAGTTTTTTAACAGTATCCTCCGAGAACACAACACCTGAGGGGTTGTTGGGAGAATTTACAATTACTGCCTTTGTATTTTCGTTGATAGCAGATTTAAGAGCATCAAAATCAATCTGGAAATCTTCCTCGCGGCATTTTACAATAACAGGAGTCATTCCTGCCTGATTTATAAAAACTGTGTATTCAGGGAAAAAGGGTGCAAGGACTATAACCTCTCCCTTATCCTCGGAAATAGCAGAAAGTGAAATTGTGAGAGATGCCGCTGCACCTACTGTCATATAGAAATTATCGCCTGTGTAGTTTGTGCCGAAGTTTGCATTTACATAGTCCGCACAGCTTTTTCTTACATCGGGAGCACCCTGTGCTGATGTGTAGCCGTGAAGAACGACGGGATCTGTGTTTAACACAAGATCTGCCAGTGCTTCTTTTACACATTCGGGCGCAGGAACACTGGGATTTCCAAGGCTGAAGTCATATACATTTTCTGCACCGATTTCTGCCTTTCTCTTAAGTCCATATTCAAAAAGTTCACGGATTTCGCTGCGGCGACTTCCTAATTCGTACATTTTTTCTGATACCATTATAGTAACCTCCGATATATTAAAATCATCTTATGTCAAATTATAACTCTTGCAAAAAAATTGTGCAATATGTTTTTCTTATTTAGTTAAAACTTTTAATCCATGTCAGCAAGGAATTGTGATAAATATTTTCATAGACGTCCTTTTTCATTTGTTCGGTAACAGGGCCGTTACGCTTCATTCTTTCTATAATTGCTCCCTGAAGCTCTTCCACAGTCATTTCTTCATAAGTTTTGTTCTGTTTTACTGTAGCAGGTTCCGGTTTAACGTTTTCTTTAAAAACCACCGTTTGACGGGTTTTTATTTCAATTGGCTTTATCTTTTCATCCGATAAGGCTGCAGGAAGCCATATTTCGCCTGAATTGGCTTTTACGGTTACAGAGATATATCCATCTTTGGCAGATACACATTCTCCCGAAATACCACCAATATATTCTCCATTCAAGGCAGGAACCGTCATTAAAAAATCATCGTCCCCGTTATTCACGGTTACAATTACAGATTTTCCGTTGTGATTTCTCGAAAACGCATACTGGCAGTTGGTCAGAAGCAGTTCTTTATAGTCACCATAGGATAATGCCTTCGTTTCCTGGCGGATTTTTCCCAGTCGGGAAATGAGGTTTATAAAATCATTTTCCTTTGTTGAATTTATATACTGCTCATAAGTAATCTCCGGTCTTAATGAATCGTCAGAACCGTACTCCTTCTTCCCCTCAATACCGAATTC
Source organism: Oscillospiraceae bacterium (assembly GCA_015068735.1). Lineage (GTDB taxonomy): Bacteria > Bacillota > Clostridia > UMGS1883 > UMGS1883 > UMGS1883. The sequence continues at coordinate 26,129 of SVJW01000010.1, read as the reverse complement.
CGATCCGTAGTAAACTGACGGAACACCGGGAAGAGTATAAAGCAGAATATGGACAGGTATAAAATGACTTTTATTACTCAGTTTCGTATAAATTCTCTCAACATCGTGATTGTCAACAAAATTGTACAGTTTCAATCCATCAGGTCTGTTTCCGCCCATTTCATAAAGACGCCTGACGGTATGCGCAATTTCAAAATAGTTACGGTCATTATGTCCCGAATAGAGTGCCTTATGCAAATGGTAATTAGTAACCGAGTGCAAAGTATCTCCATTTACCCAGCGGATATAATCACCGTGTATAACCTCGCCCATAAGCCAGAAATCTTTCTTTACTTCACTTGCCACATTGCGCATCATCTGCATATATCCAAAATCCAGTACATCGGCGGCATCAAGACGGATTCCGTCAATGTCAAATTCCCTTACCCAGAAACGTATTACATCGGCAATATATTCCCTTACATCAGGGTTATGCTGATTTAACTTAGCAAGCAAATCGTATCCGCCCCAGTTATCGTAGGAAAAGCCGTCATTATATTCATTGTTTCCGTGGAAATTTACATTGCAATACCAATCTTTGTACTTTGAAGCTTCTCTGTACTGTTTAATATCCTGAAAGGCAAAGAAATCCCGTCCTGTATGATTGAATACTCCATCTAAAACAACCTTAATCCCCTGTTTATGACATTCTGACACAAAGGTTTTCAAATCGTTGTTTGTACCCAGTCGGGTGTCCAGTTTTTTGTAATCGGTTGTTTCGTAACCGTGCCCTACAGATTCAAAAAGAGGGCCGATATAGAGTGCATTAAATCCAAGGCGTTTGATTTCTGCAATAAATGGAACTAAGGTATTTAATCTGTGTACAGGTTCACCGTACGGATTCTGTTTCGGTGAGCCTGTCATCCCAAGCGGATATATGTGATAAAATATTGCTTCATCATACCAAGCCATATTTGTTCTCTCTTTCTGCTAATTACTATTTTAGTCTAATATATTATACAATAAACACACTTAAAAGGCAATTATCTTTTTATTCGTTTTGAAAAAGATTGACCTTTTTTAGATTATGAGTTAAAATAGATATATTAACTTTAGGAGTATTGCTATGGATATCCGTAAATTTAAAAATACATATGAAAAATATGCACCGTCTGTGATATGGGACTGGTGTGCAAAGCCCACTGCAGAAGAAATTGATACAAGGCTTTCTGAATTTTCCGAAATGGGGATTTCCCGTGTTTTCATACGCCCGTCAAAGGGGCTTGTTCTCCCCTATTTATTGGGTGATTATTTTGAGCTTATCCGCACAGCCGCAAGACGAGGCGGTAAATACGGGGTAAAGATTGCAATCTGCGACGAAAATTCTCCTTTTAGCGGAAACGGTGGCGGAGAAATTACAAGCGTCAGCGATTACAGACTTCGCGATATTCTTAAAGTAAAAAAGAGCGATGTTGAGAAGTTTGATGACGTAATTTCCGATTACGGAAATGATGCACTTGTACTTCGCGACATGAGTAAAGTGCGTGTATCCGGAAGAGCTCCGCTTGCAGATATTACAGACAGATATGTTACTGAGTGCTTTATTGATACTGTTCATACAAAGTATTTTCGTGAATGTAAGAGATTTTTAGGCATTGAAATAGAGGGCTTTCTTACGAATGTAAATATTCCGGAAAACTCTGTACCTTTTTCTGCTTCTGCATTAAAAAAGCTTGGAAAGAATGTATCTGAAGATATTATCACAAGTGAAAAAGTCACTTACTTTAATGCACTCAGTGAAAGCATAAGTGAAAACTTCACGGGTTATTTAAAAGAGGAATGCAATAAGAACAATCTTTTACTTTCCGTAAATGTCAGCGGTGAAAAAGCTTTATCAAGACAGATGCAGTATATAAAAAGCGATTCTGTTTCATTATGTGTTGATACTGAAAACCCTGACTTCGTACAGATAAAACTTGCACAGACAATTTCTGAACAGTTTGAGAAACCATTTATGGTAAGACTTCTGCTTCCCTCTTTTGCGCCTTGTTCCAAAAGATATAACGCCGCAACTTTTATGGCGGCATTTGGTGCAGAAAATATTGTTTACGACAGTGTGGCATTTTCGCTTTCCGACAGAAGAAAGTATGAAAATCACACCGTTACCGTTTCAAAGTTTTCCGAAAAAGCCATTTCCGACAGGCTTTCAAGGCTGTGCTTTGCAAGTTCAAACACACAGTCCTGCGGTAAAGTTCTCGTTATATATAACCCCGAATCGGATGCTTTGTATAATGATATTGCAAAGAAGCTTCTCTCTGCAGGAATACCTTTCCACATGATGGAGGAATCTGCTTTTAAGAAAATCGCCAACATCGGAAAAAATAATATTACGGTCGGGAAATGCGAGTATGACACTATAATCACAGATAGCAAAGATATCTCTTTTGACGGAAATATGATTTTTGCCGATTATGATTTCGGTACAGAAGCGTTAAAACCTGTAAATTCTCTCAACTTAGAATGCAATAAGGAAGTTATAATAAACCGCAGAACAAACGGTAATGATGAGTATTTATTTATATCATCGCTTTATGAAGATACGGTTATTACTGCAACTATCAGTGATAAAAACCTCTTTGCTTCCGACAGTTCAAACGGAGAACTGTACAGAATCCCCACAACTGACGGAAAGTGCGAGTTTACACTTAAAGCAGGAAAAACTGCTATGCTTATATATTCTTCCGAACTGAATGAGGACAATGCTCCCCCGTATACAGACGACATTGAATTCACCCCTCACGAAAAGAAGTGCGATGTACAGTTTGCTCTTTCTTCGGCAGAGGAAAATATTCTTCCTCTTAAGAACGTAAATGCTTGTTTTGGCAGAAAAGCGTACAGGGAAAACATCATTGACAATCTTCATAAAGAATTTTACTCCCTTAATGACGGCGAAACGGTAAAGGTAAAATACCCATTCAATGTCGACCTTGCAAACATAGGTGAAGTTACTGCGTACATAGAAAATGCAGACAATCTTGACTACGCGGAGCTTAATGGAAATACACTTTCAGAATTTGTCCCGTCGGACAAAGACCCCAGATTTATGGGAGTTAATATAACGAAGCTTCTTGCAGACGGCAAAAACACTCTTGCGGTGGGTTATAGAAAGGCGAATAATTACAATCCCGATTTTTCAAGCTTTACACCGTCGCATTTTTATTCCTATAATGTTACATCCTTTGAACCGGTATATCTTCACGGTGATTTTGATGCTTCGGCAGATGGGCTTGTAAGACTTGACGAATACGACAGCGACATTACAAAATCGGGTATGGAATACTACTACGGACCGCTTACCTACCAGGCGAAGCTTCCCGATAAAGATTTGTCAGAAAACATTCTGGCTATTCACGGTGATTTTGATATTTGTCGTGTAAAAATCGGCAAGCGATCCTACACATTCTTCAGCGAAACACCTATGCTTGAGGTATTTAACCTTGACTGCGGTGCAATCGCGGAAATTACGATTTACAATACTCCGTACAATCTCCTTAGAAGCAGCAAAGAAGAAGCAAAGCCATTTGGTCTTTATAATATTGAATTATGTAGTTTTAAGTATTAAAAAAGTCACCCCTATGGGGTGACTTTTTACTTATTGATTTTGCTTTTTTCTTTGGTAGTTAAGTGTAAATATTCCCACACAAATAAGAATAAGTGCAGCTATAAGATATAGCGGTGATACATTGCTTTTTTCAGTAAGCATAAGATTTGAAAGAAGCACACCGAAAACAGGTGTCATAAAGGTATATATGCTGACTGAGGAAACGGGATTATTTTTAAGAAGAATACCCCATACGGAATATGCAACAGCTGACAAAAGAGAAAGATAAAGCATAACTCCGAATGCTGTCGCACTTCCAATTGTAATTACTCCGCCTGTTAAAAGACCGACAAGTATCATTACAAATCCGCCCATTACAAACTGATATCCGCTTATTATAACGGGATCTTCACGGTCTGAATAGCGTTTCATAAGAGCACCGGACATACCATAGGCAAGGTTTGAGATAAGAACAAATCCGTCACCCATGAAATTAAGGTTAAGACTAAGCCCGTCAAGATTTATAAGCACTATTCCGGCAAAACCCACAAGACAAGCAAAAATTTTCTTTGGAGTAAGTTTTTCCTGACGGAAAATAAGTGTTGCGCAAAGGATTGAGAAAAAGCAGTTTGACCCACTTATAACAGCACCTTTAACGCCTGTTGTATTGGAAAGACCTATGTAAAAAAACAGATACTGCAATACAGTCTGGAAGCAGGAAACCGTTGCTATACTTTTAAGATTTTCTTTTTTGGGAAGTAGGAATTTTTTCCGTGCAATGCTGTAAATAAGCACTGTTAATACACCTGCAAAAAAGAATCTAACACCTGCAAAAAGTATTGTGGAAGGCACATTATCGTTTGTTCGTATAAGCTTATAGCCTGTTTTAATAAAAGGTGTTGCGCTACCCCAAAGGGCACAGCAAAGCATTGCCATAGCTGCTACAAACACCTTATTTGTTAAAAGTTTGTTCTTTGAGTTATCCATTATTTATTCTCCTTAGTACATTGTCCTGTATATGATACCACTCTCCCTCAAAAATAGCAAGCTTAAAAACAAAAATTGTTTGACATAAATACTCTATTGGGATAAAATTATAATGTTATATAATTTTTTAAGGAGAAATAAAATGTTCAGAAGATTTTTACGCTACTACAAGCCATACACAGGGCTTATAATAATAGACCTTTTGTGTGCGGCGGCATCGACTGTGTGCGAGCTTGTATTTCCTATGATTGTGCGTGAAATCACAAATACCGCACTTGACAGCACAAGTACAGTGCTTATGTCAACGGTTATAAGATTGAGTCTTATGTATCTGTTTTTACGCCTTTGCGATACGGTGGCAAACTACAATATGGCAAACCTCGGTCACGTAACAGGTGCCAGGATTGAAACTGATATGCGCCGTGACTTATTTAACCACCTGCAGCAGCTTCCTTTCAGTTATTACGACAACGCAAAGGTCGGTCAGATAATGTCGAGGGTTACAAATGACCTTTTTGATGTTACTGAATTTGCACATCATTGTCCGGAAGAATTCTTTATCGCAGGAATTAAAATCATCGGCTCTTTTGTAATACTGGCACAGATAAATATCTGGCTGACCTGTCTTATTTTCCTGCTTCTCCCTCTTATGATGATTTCCATGATAGTTTTCAGAAAAAAGATGAAAGGCGCATTTAAAATTCAGAGGTCACAGATTGCAGAGCTTAATGCAGACCTTGAGGACAGTCTTTTAGGAATAAGAGTTGTAAAAAGTTTTGCAAACGAAGATATTGAACAGAACAAGTTTGAAAAAGGAAATCAGGAATTTTTAAAGTCAAAAAAATGGGCGTACCGATATATGTCACTTTTTCAGGCAGGTACAAGATTTTTTGACGGCGTTATGTACATAGGTGTACTTCTGATAGGTGCTGTGTTTATGGTTAATGGTCACATTAATGCCGCAGATCTCGTTGCATATCTTCTTTATATACAGACTCTCATTACTTCCATCCGCAAAATAGTAGAATTTACCGAGCAGTTCCAGAAAGGTATGACAGGGATCGAGCGTTTCTACGAGATAATGGACGAGCCAATTTCCATTGAGGACAGCGAAAATGCCCAAGACATTGAAAAGCTCAGCGGAAATATCGAATTTAAAAATGTGCGTTTCCGATACAATGACAACGGAACAGATGTCCTTAATCAAATAAATCTTGATATAAAAAGCGGTGAAAACATTGCCATTGTCGGTCCTTCCGGTGGTGGTAAAAGCACACTTTGTAATCTTATCCCAAGATTTTACGATATTGCCGACGGTGAAATATTGATTGACGGCAAGAATATTCAGGATATTACATTAAAGTCCCTGAGAAGTAATATCGGTACAGTTCAGCAGGATGTTTACCTCTTCTGTGGAAGTGTTTACGACAACATAGTTTACGGAAAGCCCGGTGCAACTCGTGAAGAGGTTGAGGAGGCTGCAAAGGCGGCAGGTGCACACGAATTCATTATGGAGCTTAAAGACGGGTACGACACCTATGTGGGTGAAAGAGGCGTAAAACTCTCCGGCGGTCAGAAGCAGAGAATTTCCATTGCAAGAGTATTCCTTAAAAATCCGCCTATACTTATTCTCGACGAAGCTACTTCGGCTCTTGATAACGAGAGTGAAATGATTGTACAAAGCTCCCTTGAAAAGCTTTCACAAAACAGAACTACATTTACAGTTGCACACAGACTTACTACAATAAAAAATGCTTCCCGTATTCTCTTCCTTACTCCAGACGGAATAACAGAAGAGGGTACACATTATGAACTGATTGCAAAAGGCGGAAGCTATGCAAAGTTGTATTCTCTTTACACACAGAAATGATAAAAAAATTCCTCCCGGTTTTGCCGAGAGGAATTTTTGTTTACCATACTTTTATTCTTTCTTCCTTAGGAACATACATTCCGTCGCCTTCTTTTATATCGAAAGCTTCATAAAATTCCGAAAAATTAACCAATACTCTGTTAACTCTTATCTTTCCGCTGCTGTGAACATCAATTTGTGAAAGATATTCCGCATATTCTCTGGAAGAGGTGCCTGCCCAAGCCCTTGCAACGGAAGTATAAAGTGTTTTAAAATCAGTCTTACCTTTTTCCTTTGCAAGCTGAGTTATACACGCCACACCGCCGATATCCGCAATATTTTCATTGAGTGTAAGTCTTCCATTTGTCTGTACCGCAGGGATAGGTTCCTCGCCCTGATAGAACGATGCGACTTTATCACAAAGCAATCCGAAAGCCTTGTAGTCATCTGCAGTCCACCAGTTGTTCACATTGCCAAATTCATCAAACTGCGCACCGTTAGGGTCGAAAGCGTGTGTTATTTCGTGGGCAATTACATAACCTATTCCGCCAAGATTTTCTTCGTAAGGTGCATCTTTATCATAAAACGGAGCCTGAAGCATCGCTGCAGGAAGTACTATTTCGTTACGGGACGGATCGTATCCTGCATTTACTGTATAGGGTGTCATTCCCCATGAATCACGGTCAACTTTTCCAAACTGCACTCCCTTAAGTTGTTTTCGGTTTTCTTTTGAAATAGCAATCATATTGGAAAAATATGTTCCTCCCTTTTCTCTTGGAACAATATCCACATTATCAATATAACTGCTCATGGACTCCGGATAACCTATCTTGACATTCATTGTATCAAGCTTCAGTTTTGCTTTTTCTTTTGTTTCTTCGCTCATCCATGTAAGGTCATCAATTCTCTTTTTAAAGATTCCAATAATGTCATAAGTCATTTGCTCGACATTTTTTTTGGATTTTTCATCGAAGAATTCTTCCACATATCTTTTGCTTATATATTCAGGCATCGTGTTTTTAATAACAAGAACTGCGTCCTGATACACATCACGCAAGCCATCAGCACCCATAACAACACTGTTAAACTTATAATCAGCCAATTTAAAATCACCACTGAGCATACTGCCGCAGGAGTAAAGAACTGATAGCTTCATAGTTGTTTTAAGAGCATTGAAATTTGATTGATTATATATTTCCGAAAACTTTTTTGCCATTTCTATATCAAGAACGAGTACTTTATCAGCTCTTGAAAGTCCCGAATATTCCAAAACCTTATCCATATCAAAATCAGGATACATAGCCTCAATCTTTCCGAATGTTGAGGGGGTGTACATCCTGCCTATATCATTCTGCCCCTCTGAGTCAAGCATTGCAGAAGCAAGAACCTTTTCCAATTCAAAATATTCTTTGGCATTTTCGAGAGCCTCACTCTCACTTTCTCCGCCTATTTCCAGAAGAGTTGAAAGGTATTCAATATATGCGTCCTGCTTTGCTCCCTCTTCAAAATAAAATTCCTTATTCATCAAAGGCGACATTCCGCCAAAGCACAGAACATATTTTGTACTGTCGTCCAGATCTATACCCAGGGAAAAGCCCATAAAGGATGTTACACATATTTCCTCGGAAATAATGTATTCAAGGTTAGTCAGTTCAGATATGTTTTTCGCATTGTCAATCATATCAAGATATTTTTTAATAGGCTTTATACCCTGATCATTTCTTGACTTGCTATCGACAATGCACATAAACAAATCAGAAATTTTCTGTTCGGGAGTTCCGTATTTGTGGTCATTGATTAAGATATCTTCAATAATAAAATCAACCTGGCTTGTTGATTCAATCTGAAGATTTTCAATAGTTCCCGCACTTAAATTGCCGGAAAATATTTCAAGCTCATTAAGTGTATCCCTGTTTATTGCAGCGTAGAAATCATCTTTTGGATTGGTTCCGTAAAGAGCATACACACGCTCAATAAAAAGTTCCATTTGCTGTGGTGTAACATAATTATTTGGAGAAAAAGTACCCTTAGAAGTTCCTGCGACAATACCGCTGTCAAAAACCTCACTGAGCTCTTCCTGTGCCCATTTCGGAACGTCGTTAAAATCACCGGCGGTAAGCGCAACGCGTTTATTATGCCCCTCCGGTTCAGGCAAATCACCAAACGCACGGCTGAGCATAACAAGAGCTTCTGCACGGGTTACGTTCCTCTCTTCATGCAAAAGTCCATCCTCATACCCTTTTATAATATCGCTTTTTACAACTCCGGGATTATAAAAGTCTGCCGCCTCAAGAAGCATTTGGGCAACTTCACCACGGTTTGCATAAGGATCTTTTGCAGATACCGGAAGAGAAAAAGTCAATATAGCAACAAGAATTAAAAATGCTGTGATACGTTTGATTTTCATACAGGGTTTCCTCCAAAAAGTTATGAAAATATTATACCATTTCATCAGAGCAAAAGCAACAATAATTATATTTTATGTTTAACGAAAAGAAATTTTAGGAATAATTAAAAAAAAGTATTGCAATTTACGTTTTCTTGTGCTAAAGTAATATAGATCTTAATTGCAGATTTTACGGAGGTGTAGAAAATGAAAATGGCAGTTACCATAGCATATATCGTAGTAGCACTTTTGCTTACAGTTGTTGTTTTGTTCCAGAAAGGTAAGGACCCCAGATCGGCAGGCTCCGTATTGGGCGGCTCAAACGAGACTTTCTTCTCCAAGAACAAGTCCAACACTCGTGAAGGCTTTCTTGAAAAGCTTACAGCAGTTTTAGCAGTACTTTTCATTGCTCTTTCAATTGTTGTTTCTCTTGGAATAGTAAAATAAAACGATTTTGTTTAAGGTGCTTTTTAAGCACCTTTTATTTTTTTGTTGGAGATGAAACTAATGCACAAGGAAAAAGTTACGGCATTTATAAACAGTAGCGAATACTCCCCTATGACAAAAGAGAATATTGCAATACTTATGTGTGTCCCCCAAAGTGATATGGATGAGTTTTTCGCTATAATTGATGAGCTTATTTCCGAAGGCACTATTATCATCGGCAAAAAAGGCAGATGCTTCAGCGCAAAAGCAATGGGGCTTGTTGAGGGGATTTTCAGAAGCACTTCAAAAGGATACGGCTTTGTTACCGAAGAAAAAGGCGACATTCATATTTCTGAAGAACACTTAGGCGGAGCACTTAACGGTGACAGAGTTCTGGTTAAAATTCAGAAATCTGCCAAAGGCGAAAAAAATCGTGAAGGTGCAATTTTACGCGTACTTTCACGGTCAAATAAAAAAATAGTGGGAGTTTATACACAGGAGCGTGGTTATGGCATTTTCACTCCTGACAGCGATAAACTCCCCGACGAAATTTTTGTTATGCAGCGTGACAGTAAAGGTGCTCTTAACGGTCAGAAAGTTGTTGTTGAAATTACAGAATACGACTCCCCTGCTACTTCTCTTTCCTGCAAAGTTACGGAAGTTTTAGGTTTTCCTTATGATTTTGGGGTTGATGTGCTTTCTGTTATTAAGTCATATGATTTTTCTACCGAATTTCCGAAAAAGGTTCTCGATGAAGCTGAGAGGGTAGCTGTAATCCGTGATGAGGATTTCGAGGGCAGGCTTGATTTAACCGATAAAATTATTATCACTATTGACGGAGAGGACACAAAAGATATTGACGATGCCGTTTCAGTAGAAAAAACAGAAAACGGTTACAGATTGGGCGTTCATATTGCAGATGTAAGTAACTATGTCAAGCCGGGGTCAGCCCTTGATAAAGAAGCGTTTGCTCGTGGAACAAGCGTTTATCTTGCTGATCGTGTTCTGCCTATGCTTCCAACCAAACTTTCAAACGATATATGTTCCCTTAACGAGGGTGTAATAAGGCTAACTATGTCCGTATTCATTGATTTTGATAATGATGGAAATGTTCTTTCATCTTCTTTTCATAAGTCTTATATTAAAAGCACAAACCGTATGACATATACCAATATCAAGCTTTTGATTGAAGAAAAGAAAGAGGATTTGTGCAAAGAGTATTCTCACCTCCTCCCCATGATTTCTGATATGTATGACCTTTATCTTCTCCTTGCTGAGAAAACGGCAAAGAGAGGAAGTATTGATTTTAACATCCCCGAAGCTAAAGCTGTTTTTGACAAGAACGGAAAAACGGTTGATATCGTTCTCAGGGAAAACACATTTGCCAATAAAATTATTGAAGAATTTATGATTGCGGCAAACAGTTCTGTTGCAAAATATTTGTGGGAAGATAAGAAAATTCCTGCTATTTACAGAGTTCATGACGAACCCAACAAAGAAAGACTTGAAAACACCTTGCATTTCATATATAATAAAGGCTATGGTAGGTCGGAAAGCCTTTATAAGATTATGGAAGATATAAAAGACACCCCTTATGAGGGCGCAATTTCTACCATGCTTTTAAGAAGTATGGCCAAGGCAAAATACAGTCATCAGAACGACGGACATTTCGGATTGGGGCTTACGGATTATTGCCATTTCACCTCGCCTATCCGCCGTTATCCCGATCTTATTGTTCATCGAGCACTCAAAGCGGCAATTGAAAACGACGAAAAAATGAAAAAGTCGCTGAATGCATTTGTAGCCGAGGCGGCAGAAAACTGCAGCGAAAGAGAAAATGCTGCAACAATGTGTGAGAGAGACACCCTTGATATAAAAAAGGCTGAGTATATGGAGCCTTTTGTAGGACAGGAATTTGAAGGAGTAATATCCTCTGTAACGGGGTTTGGATTTTTCGTAATGCTTCCCAATACCGTTGAAGGGCTTGTAAGGGCAGAAACTCTCAAAGACGATTACTACGCATTTGATGAAAAGACGCTCTCCCTCATCGGAGAAAGAAGCGGATGCACATTCACAATCGGTGATAAAGTAAAAGTTAAGCTTGCAGCGGCAAGCAAAATTTCACGCAGGATAGATTTCACACTACTGGAAGGAGGTAATCCCGGTGGCAGAAAAAGAACACAGAAAACTTCTCGCCCAAAACAGAAGCGCTCATCACGAGTTCTTCATAGAAGAAAAGTACGAGGCAGGCATTGAGCTTTTCGGAACAGAGGTTAAATCAGTCCGTATGGGTAAGGTTAACCTTAAAGAAAGCTACTGCGAAATAGACGACAAGGGCGAAATGTATATACTGGGAATGCACATATCTCCTTACGAAAAGGGAAATATATTTAACCGCGATCCGTTAAGACCTAAGAAACTCCTCATGCATAGACGGGAAATAATGAAGCTTTTAGGTGTTGTAAAGCAGAAAGGCTTGACGCTCATCCCTCTTGATATGTATCTTAAAGGACAGCGTGTAAAAGTTACCATTGCCGTGGCAAGAGGTAAAAAGCTTTACGACAAACGCGACGATGCCGCAAAGAGAGATGCAGGCAGAATGATTGAAAGAACACTAAAGGAAAGAAATTCCTATTGACACAAAGATATAATTTAATATATACTATTTGATGCTGTCGCAAATAGCATCATAAATATGGGGGCGTACCGGTTTCGACGGGGATGTTGAAGCATGGGAAGCGAGCCGCAGCGGGAACTGCGTTAAAATCCCGAATTTTAAATTTAAACGCTAACAATAAAGTAGCATACGCTGCCTAATTAGGCGGCCGTCCTTACCGGGAGGACCACGGCTCGGATAAGGGCGTCACACAGTGGTGAACGTGACATAGTTAAGCTTTGCGCTATGCATGACGAATGAAGCTACCAAAACCGCTTGGGCTGTCACTTGCCTTGCGGCGGAGGGAATTTTTAATAAGTGACTGCGCTCGGAGATGCCTGTGGGGATATGTTTTCGGACAGGGGTTCGACTCCCCTCGCCTCCACCAAAAAAGTGAAGTGTACCCTCGTGGTATGCTTCTCTTTTTGTTTAGAGGGGAGTCGAACCCTGAGAGGGCAACGAGCGTTAAGAAAACGATTGTCAATCGTTTTTAGCGAAGTTGGTGCGAGACGGGTACTGCAAGCACTTGCTTGCGGTCGTCGAGCAGGCAGGATGCGAAGCAGCTGTCTCCCCTCGCCTCCACCAGAAAAAGACCTTAACTTTTTATCAAAGTTAAGGTCTTTTTCAACGAAATACGCCTTACGGCGTGTGAAATTTGGCTTCGCCAAGTGAAATAGCTTCGCTGTGAAATATTTGCTTCGCAAATGTTAAGGGCGTATTTCCTTTCACAGAAAGCAATAGCTTTCTATTTCACAATTTCTGCAAGAAATTATTTCACATCAACGAAGTTGATATTTCACTTTTTTATGATAATAAAATAAAACTTTTTACAAAAAAACAGATTATTGCAAAAGAATAATCTCACCTTTAAAAAAGCATAATAAGATAAAAAGACAGCAAGGAATTATTATGCGTTCATTATATACTCCCCCAAAAAATTTCAATTTAATATTCGTTTTATTGTGTTTAACAGTTTTCATACAAACTTTCATATTTTCCTATGTAAATGCTTCAACTCCTAAAAGGAATCCTGTAATTGTATCATTGGGAGATTCATTTTCCTCAGGCGAGGGTATTCCGCCATTTTACGGACAAGAGGCGCTAAATAAGGATAAAGTTAAAAATCACGATTGGTTAGCTCACAGATCGCAAAACAGTTGGCCCGGAAAACTTACGTTACCTGATGTGAAAGGTCAAATGCGACACAACAGAAACACAAACTGGTTTTTTTCAGCTACCTCCGGAGCAAAGATAGAGCATCTTACAAACAGTTTTCGCAAAAAATACGAAGTTTATGAGATAACCGGATACGAAGATATCCCTCCCCAACTTGATATTTTCAAAGAGTTGGGAGACAAAAAAGCAGACTATGTTACCGTAACAATCGGCGGAAACGATGCTTCTTTTGTAAAGGCGGTAATTGATACTGCATACTCCACAATAAAGCCCGAATCTCTCCAAGCAAGATTGGATAAAATATGGGCTGAATTCTTCCGTAATGGCGGCATCCGTGACTGTTTAAAGCAGGCTTATACAGATATTTCCGACACGGCAGGTCCACAGGCGACAATCATAGTGGCAGGATATCCACGGCTTATTTTTGAAGATGCTGATAACGTTCTTTTTAAAAAAGAGAACATTATGCTCCTTAACAATTCCGTATCTGAGTTTAACCGCGAAATTGAAAAAATTGTCAATTCTTTAAAAAATAACGGTATGAATATCCACTTTGTGTCCGTAGAGGATGAATTTAAAGGTCACGAGGCTTATTCTCCTGACCCATATATTAACCCAATTATGATTATGGAAATGGAAGATATTACACACTCTTTTATCAGCGCTTATTCCATACATCCCAATGAAAAAGGTGCTGAAGCATACGCGCGGTGTGTACAGAGAAAAATTGATGAGTTGGAAGAAAGCACATAAAAACACCGAAGTGTAAACTTCGGTGTTTTTACAATATAATCTTTAAAAAGTCTTTTACCGTCAACTCATCTTCTTTAACAATGCAATTAATACAGTAAACATTTACTCCGCATTTTTGTGCATTTATAAGTGCGTCGGCAAACTCGGGATGAGTTTTTCTGTTCGGTGTAAAGTAATCTGCCTTTTCAATCTGCACTACAAAGAAAACATAGGCTTCATATCCGTCCTTTACACATTCGCAAAGTTCATTAAGATGCTTTACTCCCCTTTCTGTGGGGGCATCGGGAAACATTACAACGCCGTTTTCTTCCAATGTTACTCCCTTAACCTCTGCAAAAATCTTTTTGCCGTCAGCCTCAAGATAAAAGTCAAATCTGGAGTTTTTATACTTTGCTTCCGGTTTTATGAGAGTTATGTTTTCAAAATACTTAGGCAGCCATTCTTCCATAACTTTGTTAGGTGCCTGACTATCCATGTTTATGAGCATATCACCCTTAAGTACAGAAATTAAGTCATACTTAGTTTTTCTCTCTGCCTTATCAGATTCCTGAACAAAAACAGTTGCCCCCGAAAGCAGAAGTTCTTTACATCTTCCGGTATTTTTAACATGGCATATTTCTTTCCTGCCGTCAATTTCAATATGGGCAATAAACCTGTTTGGCCGTGAAATAAATTTTCCTTTTTTTATATTTAGGTATTTCATATTATAAACCTGCAATCTGCATTATAAATGCTGTAAATGCAGCACCTACCGCAACGGTAAGAAGCCCTCTCTTAAAGAAAGCCAGTACTACCGCAACCATAAAACCTGCCGCAGCAGAATAAACTGAGCCGGTGCTGGAGAAAACAGCAGGAACAGTCATTGCAGAAAGCACAACATAGGGAACATAGTACAAAAATGACTGAATCCATCTGTTTTGAATTTTCTTACGAAAAACCACCATAGGGATTGCACGAATGAGATATGTGACTAACGCCATAACCGCAATACAAGAAAGAATATACTTTGTGCTCATTCTGCCACTCCCCCTTCCTGAGGTTTAACGGGGAAAAAGGTTGCACACAAACTGCTTACCAGAATGGTGATTATGATAATTGTCCATCCGTCCGAAATGGTTTTAAGCATCGGAGCATAGGCAAACAAAAGACTTCCTGCAATCGCCATCAGTACAGCAATTAAGACTTTACTGTTTTCCCGTGCAGGAGGAACAACGATTGCGATAAACATTCCGTAAAGTGCTATTCCCATAGCCGTGGAAAGTGCCTCTGGCATAACAGTAGTTGCAAGTGCACCTACCGCAGTACCTAATGTCCAGCCCAGTACAGGCGTTATAATAAGCCCTGTCATATACAAGAAAGTAAGAGTTCTTTGCCTACGCATAGATACGGCAAAAATTTCATCTGTAATGCCAAAAGACACCAGACATCTTTGCCATATTGTCATGGAGGTATCTACTTTCTGGGAAACGGAAAGAGACATCAGAAAATATCGCATATTGATAATCATGGTTGTTATCGCAAGTTCTGCCAAAGTCCCCAACGCAAGCATAATATTAACTCCTGCAAACTGACCTGCACTGGTTACGTTGGTAAGCGAGGTTATAATTGCCGCCCAGGACGGTATACCGCCATTTACTGCGGCAATACCAAAAGCCATTGACACAGAAAAGTAGCCGAGGCAAATCGGTATTCCGTCTTTTATTCCATTTATAAATTCGTTTCTTTTCATCACAACACCTTAAAGTCTTTCTGCCAAGGTTTGACGCTGTTTCCATTTTCCCGAAAGGAAGTAAATCATACTGGGGATTGCAAAGCCGTACGGTGCAAGTGCATAACCCAACACAAATCCGAAAAATCCCCATTCAAATACGATACCAAAAAGGAAACTGAGCCCAATTCTTAAGAATACACCGTCAAGAAGAGCAAGTACCATACTGAGTTTTGAGTGGCCTATGCCCTGGATGAATGCACCGCTTCCGCGCATTACGGCAAACGCAGGGAACATCCATAAAATCGCGCTGATAAATGTGCCCGACATTTCGTGAACGAGTGGATCGTCAGAGAAAATTTTAAACAGCCAACCGCCAAAGAAGATGTAAAGGACTATAAAGAAAACTGTTAAAGCACCTGAATATATCCAAGCCCAGTGAACAACTTTCTTTGCTCTGTCCCCTCTTCCTGCGCCGATATTCTGACTTATCATGGGAATTGCGGCGTACTGAATGCCCATACAGATTTTATTTACTATATCGTCAATTCTGACACCTACGCCAAAGGTTGCCGATGCAACTACACCAACGCTATTGATGAGAGAATTTACAAACAGCATCGAAACATTGATAAATCCCGATTGGATTGCCATTGGCGTACCGAGGTTTATTATCATTTTAGAATAGTTCTTATTGATTTTAAAACTTTCTTTTTTGAAGTTGAACCCAAAATCCTGCTTATTCTTATATAAATAATAAACGGAGAAAATGAAAGATACCGCCTGTCCTATTATGGTTGCCCACGCCGCGCCTGCTACGCCAAAGCCCATAAGTCCTGTGAAAATGTAGTCAAGGACAAGGTTTACCACTGACGCAATTACAATAAAAAGAAGCGGTCTTTTAGAGTCACCCATACCGCGAAGAACGGCTGAAACCATATTATATCCGGCGGTGAAAACCATACCACCGCCACAGATAACAAGGTAATCTATACCCATATTATAGGATTCTTTCGGCATATTTATTGCAGTCAGAATAACATCTTTAAATACTATAAACACACCTGTGAATATAAGTGCAATAACCATAAGAATACCGAAAAGTGTCCCTATAATGCCGCTCAGTTTTTCTCTTTTTCCTGAGCCAATTGCTTGAGAAATAAGCACCTGACCTGCGTTTGAAAAGCCAAGGCATACCATTGCGGCAAAATTTATAAGCTGACTGCTTTGTGCAACGGCAGAAAGTCCGTCAGTACCAACATACTGCCCGACTATAATCATATCGATAGTGCTGTAAAGCACCTGCAGAGCATTGGATGCCATAAAGGGTAGTGTAAACCACAGAAGCTGTTTTGCTATATTTCCTTTTGTAAAATCTCTTGTAAGTTTGCTTGACATTTTTACTTACCTCTTTTAATATCAAATCTGATAAATGCACTTATAAGCGAACATATATTTATGATTTCCGCAATAACTCCGCCGATACTCAAACTTAGCGCATTATATGTCATCCAGCATGGCGAAGAACATGCGATAAAACGGCGAGCCTTGGTTCCGTCGTCAATATAAAATGCTATAGTCATAAATATGCAGCCTGCAAACGGAAGAAGTCCCAGTAAGCCGTCACCGCTAAAGTACACCGCTACAGCAAAAGAAAGCACAAATATGGGGAACCATATTTTCGGATTTGCCCACTTATGATTTTTTTGTCTGATGATAAGGCTTCTCACCATAGACAACACATTAAGCGCCGCACCTGCGTATGCGCCAAGCAGAAAATAATGAGTGCCGAAAAGTATGTTTGAAAATATCTGTATAACTAAAATAGTTTTTGTATTTTTCTGTGCAAGCGACAATGCACTTACAGCCATAGCAATAATTCCTACTGCCTGTGCTACAAAGTCCATATATATTCCCCTTTTTTACAACAATAGGAATATTATACACCAAAACCTAATTTTCGACAATAGGTTTTTCGTATGGTTTTTTAGAAATTTAAGCTTCTGTATGTTGATTGCTCATATTTTTTGTGGTAAAATAATTGTATTACATATTTAAGGGATGATATAAATGAAACTTTCCGAGCTTTTTTCCGACAAGCTTTCGCTTTCTTTCGAGGTGTTTCCACCCAAAACAGATATGGCTTTTGACAGCGTAAAGCATGCTACGGAAGAAATTGCAAAACTGAAACCTGCTTTTATGAGTGTTACATATGGTGCTGGCGGCGGAACAAGTAAATACACGCTTGAAATCGCCAAAAACATCAAGCAACGATATGGCGTTCCCACTCTCGCCCACCTTACCTGCGTTTCTTCCACAAAAGAAACTGTCCGTGAAAAGATAGCCCAGATGCAGGAAGCCGGTATTGAAAATGTGATGGCGCTCCGTGGCGACCTTACTCCTGAAATGGAAGGGCTTGACCGCAGCAAATGGGATTATAAGCACGCTATTGATTTGATTTACGATATTAAGGAAAGTGGTGCAGATTTCTGCATCGGTGGTGCGTGTTACCCTGAAATTCATCCCGAAAGCCATAATCAGGCAGAGGATATAAAGTATCTTAAGGAAAAGGTGGATGCAGGGCTCAGCTTCCTTACCACACAGATGTTTTTTGACAATAATCTTCTTTATAACTTTCTCTACAAAATCCGCGAAGCAGGAATAACTGTTCCGGTTATTCCCGGTATTATGCCCATTACGAATGCAAACCAGGTGGAGCGCGCGGTAAAGCTTTCAGGTTCATTTATGCCCCAGAGATTTAAAAGTCTTGTGGATAAATTCGGTTCATCACCCGACGCTATGAAACAGGCAGGCATTGCCTATGCCACAGACCAGATAATAGACCTATTTGCAAACGGCATAACAAACGTACACGTTTATTCTATGAATAAGCCCGATGTTGCCGAAAAAATACAGAGCAATCTGTCGGACATTTTAGGTTGATTTTATGAATACGGTATTTACAAAAATATTTAATCCACCATCCTTTAATAAGGGTGAAATATTAAGATATGCAGGTGTAAAAGAGCTAACGGCAGAAATTGATACGCTTATTGACGAGTGCATAGAAGAGGCGAAAGACAAGCTTACATACAAAGTATGTTACGGACATTTTCCGCTTTCTTTTATACAGGCGAAGAGTGAAAAACTTGAAAAAAATCTGTCGGGATGCAATAGCATTGTCCTCTTTGCGGCGACGGTTGGAATTGAGCTTGACAGACTTATCTCCCGATATGGGAAAATCTCTCCTGCAAAAGCACTGATTTTTCAGGCTATCGGTACAGAAAGAATAGAAAGTCTGTGCGATGAATTCTGCCGTTTTGCAGAGACGGAATATGGACACACAAAACCGAGATTCAGCCCCGGTTACGGGGACCTGCCACTTGAGGTACAAAAGGACTTTTTCAGAGTGCTGGATCCAAGCAAAAGAATAGGACTTACCCTTAACGAAAGCATGCTGATGACCCCGTCAAAGTCCGTCACAGCGATTATCGGTATAACCGACGAAGAAATAACAGAAAAGAAAAGCTGTAAAACTTGCAATAAAACAGATTGTTTATTCAGGAGAACATTATGAACATTAAAGAATACTTAAAAAACAATTTCATATATCTTGACGGTGGAATGGGAACTCTTCTGCAAAAAGAGGGGCTTCTCCCCGGAGAGATGCCTGAGAGGTGGAATATTACCCATCCTGAAGTAATTACAAAAATTCACCGTGATTATTTTGATGCAGGAAGTAATGTCGTAAACACCAACACTTTCGGTGCAAATATACTGAAGTTTGCCCCCTATGAGCTTGAAGAGATTGTAAAAGCTGCAATTGAAAACGCAAAAAAAGCCAAAGAAGAATCCGCTTCATCACAGCCTAAGTGGATTGCCCTTGACATCGGGCCAAGCGGAAGAATGCTTGCCCCATACGGTGATTTTCAGTTTGAGGATGCGGTGAAAACATTTGCCGAAACTGTAAAGCTTGGCGTAAAATACGGTGCTGATTTGGTCGTAATTGAAACAATGAATGACAGCTATGAAACCAAGGCGGCACTTCTTGCAGTTAAGGAAAACTGCGATCTTCCCGTATTTGTTTCTAATGCTTATGGTGAGGACGGAAAACTCATGACAGGTGCCTCCCCATCTGCAATGGTTGCAATGCTTGAGGGTATGGGCGCAGATGCTATCGGGATAAACTGTTCGCTTGGACCGAGGGCACTTATGAAAGTGTGTGAGGAATATCTTTCCAAAGCATCTGTTCCCGTGATTTTAAAGCCCAACGCAGGTCTTCCCAAGGCAGTTGACGGGGAAACTATTTACGATGTTCTTCCCGACGAGTTCTCCGAAGATGTGGCAAGCCTTATGGAAAAAGGGGTACGAATTGCAGGCGGTTGTTGCGGCACTACTCCCGAATATATTTCGGCACTGGTAAACAAAGCATCAACACTTACTCCAAAAGAAATTGAAAAGAAAAACATAACCTGTGTTTCCTCATATACGCATACTGTGGAATTTAATGATGTTCCTATTCTGATTGGCGAACGCATTAACCCCACCGGTAAAAAGAGGTTTAAGGAAGCCCTTAAAAACAACGATATAGACTATATTTTAAATGAGGGTATTTCCCAGCAGGAAAAGGGAGTGCACATCCTTGATGTAAATGTTGGCCTTCCCGAAATTGACGAAGCTACAATGCTTAAAAAAGCAGTTTTTGAGCTTCAGGCAATAATCAATCTACCGCTGCAGATTGACACATCTGATGCAGATGCAATGGAAAAGGCACTCCGTATCTACAATGGTAAGGCGATGATAAATTCCGTAAACGGCAAAAAAGAAAGTATGGATGCAGTCTTTCCGCTTGTGAAGAAATACGGCGGACTTGTGGTGGCACTTACCCTTGATGAAAACGGTATTCCTGCAACTGCCGAAGGAAGATTTAAAATTGCGGAAAAAATTCTTTCTGAAGCATCAAAGTACGGTATTGATAAAAAGGACATTATCTTCGACCCATTGACGCTTACTGTAAGTGCAGAGCCTGAGGCAGCAAAAGAAACCCTTGAAGCCGTTAATATGATTAAAAACAAGCTGGGTGTACACACCTCTCTCGGTGTATCGAATGTTTCATTCGGACTTCCCCACAGAGATGCGATTAACAGTACATTCTTCTCCCTTGCCATGAACAACGGACTTTCAGCAGCTATTATGAATCCGTATTCAGCCGAAATGATGAAGGCGTATTACTCATACTGTGCGCTTTCAGGACTTGATGAGAATTTTTCTGATTACATTTCCTTTGCAGAAACACTCACCGAAGTTACCACTACATCAACAACAGTGAAAAAGACTGAAGAATTGCAAGGGTCGTCATTACAGAAAGCTATTACAAAAGGGCTTAAAGAACAGGCGGCACTTATCACAAAAGAGATGCTTACTGAAACTCCCCCCCTTTCTATTGTTCAGGAGGAAATTATCCCCGCACTTAACATTGTGGGAATCGGATTTGAAAACAAGACTGTATATCTTCCCCAGCTTCTTATGAGTGCTGAGGCGGCGAAATCTGCATTTGAAGTGATTAAGGAAAATATGTCATCCGACAATGCATCGAACAAATGTAATATCGTAATTGCAACCGTTAAGGGTGATATTCACGACATTGGTAAAAACATTGTGAAATTACTTCTTGAAAACTACGGCTTTAAAGTAACCGATTTGGGAAAAGACGTTCCGCCCGAAGAAATTGTTAAAACGTCAAAGGAGCTTTGTGCACCAATCGTAGGATTAAGTGCTCTTATGACAACGACCGTTCCTGCAATGGAGGAAACAATTAAGCTTTTAAGAAAAGAATGTCCCCACTGCAAAGTTGTAGTCGGCGGTGCGGTGCTGACACAGGAATACGCTGATTCTATTGGCGCAGACAAATATGCAAAAGATGCTATGGAAACAGTACGGTACGCAGAAGAAATAGATAAAAAAGGGATATAAAAGAAACGAGCTGAAAATATTTTCAGCTCGTTTTCCGTATTATTCCGCAGGCTATTTTCTCCCCCGAATTACCGCTTGGCTGTGTGGTGAAGTCATCGGGAGAAGAATGTATGATTATTGTTTTACCGATGATTTCATCTATCGTAAAACGCGTTGTCATAAAGGCAGAAAACGCCTCACCGTTCTCCTCGAAAAGTGGAGGCATATCCCCTGCGTGGTAGGGGTGTGCGCATCCTTTCGGATTATAATGTTTAAGAGCATCGGAATAGATATCCTCTTCGTTTCCGGTACAACTGACGCCTGAATGAATATGAAATCCGAAAACTCCGCTTCCGCACTCC
Organism: Oscillospiraceae bacterium; assembly: GCA_015068735.1. Taxonomy (GTDB): domain Bacteria; phylum Bacillota; class Clostridia; order UMGS1883; family UMGS1883; genus UMGS1883. The sequence continues at coordinate 4,294 of SVJW01000010.1, read as the reverse complement.
GTTACCGGCAATCCCTCTGCCCATGCAGCAACAATCACACGGTCATTTTTCTGATAAAAATTAACCCTTGCATAAACATCACTATATTTTCCTCTACCATTTATGACTGCGAATGCCGCAGGATATGAAGTAAAAACTGATGTGTAGTTTTGCATATAATCCCCCCATATATACATTATATGCAAAATAACCTTGAATCAGAAAATTCAAGGTTATTTTAATGATGATAAATATTCTTTTTTGGAATGAAATACTATAATATTCTTTGAAGAATATAGTGCA
>SVJW01000010.1:0-3912 GCA_015068735.1 Oscillospiraceae bacterium | reverse complement strand
ATAATCCCCCCATATATACATTATATGCAAAATAACCTTGAATCAGAAAATTCAAGGTTATTTTAATGATGATAAATATTCTTTTTTGGAATGAAATACTATAATATTCTTTGAAGAATATAGTGCATCATAAAAAGGACACCATCTTCCAGCAACATTATACATCCTTTACATTGTTCGTGTTGAGTTAGGAACAAAAAATTATTGATTTAAATTAAATTTATCTATAATTCTATACCTAAAATAATTTGCTTGTCTTTCTGATGTTTTATCATCTTGTTCAACATCTAAAACCCATTGAAAATAATGAGATAATTCATGCACCAATGAAGAAATAACTTGTTCATAAAGTTCTTCCTCGTCATACTGTTGATATAATTCTGCATTTATTTTAGATGGAATACGAATATATGGTTCTTTATTTTCAAACCATCTGAAGCTACCATATACCCACTTGCCATTTAAAAGTTTAACTTTTTCACAGTTTTTAATATAAACCTTTAGATGAACAGGAAAAACATATGTAGCCCTTAACCACTTTGTAAACATTTTATATTTTTGTTTTAAACTTTCATCTATACCTTTTTCATAACGAAATGAAATACCATTATTTAAATATTTGGTTCTGGCTATTTCAAAAGTTTGCCACAAATTCATATTCTCACCTCTGTTTCATTTTCGTCAAATTTCGACACACCTTACTATAAAGACTGTATAATCTAGATGCCAGTGATTTTTGTGATAGTTCATATATAGTCAGAGCCAAAATTTATTTTTCAACAGGCAAAGTCAGAAAAGAATTTTGTAAATACACGGTATTGTGTGCTATTTTGGCTGTTGTTTGCTCGCTGTAAAGTCCTTTTTGATTGGTATGACGCACATAATGTTCATTATCAGCCGATGCAATATCAATTCTTAAACGTTCGCCTTTTTTTATTAAAAAGGCATGTTCGTCAAAATCAAAATTAACTTCGACAACAGTATTTGGTTTATAATCACCAAGTTGATAACATAAAGAAGTAATATCGTCTCTTAGCCCGTAATCTCCCTGCTCTTTTTCTATGCTCACACGAATATAAAAACAGGTGTCTTCACAATCTGATTTTACAGACAATTTCGCTGACATTTTCCCCTTTACACAAACATCCTCTTCAAACGGATTAGTATAAACGGATATAATATCATGGCGTGAATTCGGCTTATCCTGAAAAACAGTTCCGCCAAATGTTCTTGACAAACCGCCTTTAAATCCGGGTGCATCATAGGGATTGTAAACATACGAAACCTCACTATTGCCCAATTTAATTTTTGTAGTATCAGATGATACCACAAATTTATCTGTTTCCCACTCGTTTTTAAACAAATTGTAGTACGTAATTTTTCCAGTATCAAAAGGAGATTTTGCATTTTTTCTACGAATATAATCAAACCATTCTATTTCATACAATTCACCAAATTTTTCGACCCGTTTACCATTTGGGAACATGATTGCATTTTCCAAATCATAGCGGTCTCCATGATCGTATGGCGACACAACAAGTGCAGACATATTTCTGCTATCTTCACTCATATTTTTCCACATATCGAAAATACCACCTGTGTAAATGTCATAAAACCCTGTTGTAAATAAAACAGGGAATTTTACATTTTTGGTTGCATTTCGGGCATCGTTTCCGCCAAATCTTGTGTTCCAGAATTCATGGCCAGGATTTGGGGCTTTAAGCATTTCATCAAAATCTTCTGCCGATTCTCCGAAAACTGTTTTTGTAAATTCCTTCATAGGAAGCATATCAAAAGAACCTATTGTATAATTCTTTTTCATGTGTGATTTTGCTTTATACATTCCCACATACCAGGAGCCATGTAAAGCTTTTTTCAAAAAGCCGTTGCGGTAACAAATGTTGTATCTTTCACTATCCTGAATCCCAAAAATTGCTCCTTTGATATCATCTGCAAAAGGCGCGGTAGCGTAGTGGACAGAAGTAAGATAACTGCCACCTTTGAGAAACATTTCTCCATTATAAAAGCTCTGCTTTCTTACCCATTCCTGTAAGCTAAGTCCATCTTCTCTTTCATTTATATAGGGAACACAGTCGCCTTCACTTTTTCCTCTTCCTCTGCAATGCTGAATAACAACAGCATAATCATGTCTTAACCAATTTTTATATTCATTTAAATATGTAACAGCAATATTTTCTTCTTTCTCATTCTCGAATTTATCAACATATGGGGTCCGTACGATAACAACAGGAAATTTTCCCGTTGGTTCCGGTAATAAAATTACAGTAAATAGTTTTATTCCATCGTTCTCCATGTATTTATAGTCAGCTACATAATTTATCATGGTGTTTTCTCCTTTCGCCAAATTTCTACAATCTTTATATAAAGAATGTATAATCTAGATGCCAATCTTTTTTAGTGATAGTTGATATATAATTAGAGGAAATCAATCTAAATCCAACCATGCATTACACAAATCTAAATCTCCATCTTCTATCATACGCATCATATCCTTATACATCTCCGGATTTTCCACTCTTTGAAATTCAAAATACGCTTCATCCCATTGAACTGGGTGGTGTTCATCGCTTACACTATCATAAGTTTCTTCCCAAACGCAACATTTTCCTTTCCCTTCTTCATCTCCAAAGAAATAACCGCAACTATTACATTTTGTCGGTTTGCAAATTTTATGTTCTAAGTGACAATAAATTTTAAAATCTTCTTCGTTATTCAAGTGTGCAACTTCGCATGATGGTCCAAACATATTATGATGGTAAACTAAATGTTTTTTCTCTGTTTTTTTCATCTTACTATTCCCCCAATTTTTAATAAATGTTTGCATATCAAAAGACATTAACTTTGCATTGTTTCTTTGGTACAATGGGTGTGCTGGCGACCCACTTTTGTTTACCGCAGTTGATAACCATTTTGGTTTTTTTGTCTGAATTAACTCATATATATCCAACAAATATGATTGAAAATATTCTCTATCATATATATGGTTACCGAAAGCCACCCATATTTGAATATCTTCACATTGACTTAAAATTTGATGTATATTTTTCAAATTTTCTTTATGTATTGTTGGATTTCCTACTTTTGATAAATTTCTGAATTTTGTATTTCTTTCAGGATATACATTTATCATGACCCACCCGTCAAATCCATTTGCAGACGATATGGCTTTCACTTTTCTTATAGTAGGATCGATTTTTCCAAGCGTTGTGGGTTCCGCATAGCTTGGGTTGATTCCCATACAGAATAATACCTTTTTACCTTTTTCACCCAGGAGAAATCTGTGCTTATTTGATAAATCGTTAATGTAAATCCAGTTTGACATATAACTCTCCTTTCGCCAAATTTCTACACTCTTTCTATGTTCGTGTCAAGACTGGCCCAAAAATTATAATCATTAAGCCGTTAACCAATTATACCATATTTATACAAAAAAGTAAAGGGCGGTTAAACCGCCCTTTTGACTTATGAAATTATAAACACCTTGGGATCAAGGATATTAAGTGTTTCATTCTCAATATATGTTACGCCGTCTTTTTCGTGGAAGTTGCAATCTGTATAACTTCCGTCGGGCATAAGGCGTTTAATCTTTGTTGCCTTTTTCTCGAGAACGAGTGTAATTTCTTCCAACGGATCGAGGCTGATATTGAACATTGCACACATAATGGAATTGTCCGGAAGGAAGCCTGCTCTCATATAAACATCAATATCACCGGGATAGTACACGGGAAGGCAATCAACGGACTTGAGCATATTAACAATCTGCCCTTTTCTTGATTCAGTAAGGAATGAGAACGCCTGCGCATACTGGAAATTGGTATGGGGTGTTCCCGAGAATGCAAAAACAGTACCGCCAAGAGAGTTTTTGAAGATAGTTGAGCCGGGGAAAAGAAC
>SVJW01000077.1 GCA_015068735.1 Oscillospiraceae bacterium | reverse complement strand
GTTGCATCGATAATGTACCATTTTCTCTGAACCTGACCTGCTTTTTCCATAGTGGTCTTCATGTGGTTTTCCTCCTAAAAATAATAATTTCTTTTTTCAGCAAGAGTTATTGTAATACATTGTAAAGATTTTGTCAACACTTTTTTTGAAATAATTTAATTTACAAAGTGGATACTCTCAAATGCTCTTGTTTTCTCTTTCAAACTCTTGTATTCTCTCGTGGCAAAACTAAAAATGTGTTTAAAAAACGGCTTTTTAAAGGGAAATGTTGATTTAAAGGGAAAAATATTATATAATAAAGGAAACGTTTGCGCGAGGTGAAGTTCATGAGATGTAAGATTTGTCAAAGGGAACTTGAAAAAAATACAGGAGAGTGTGGATATTGTGGGACTCAGGTGAAAAAATCAAGAATCATTCCGCTGTTGTTAGGAATTGTTATAGCAGTGATAGTTATACTGATTGTTTTGGTTTCTTTGCTGTGGTTGAAAATAGGCAACCTTAATAAGGACTCTCATCAAAATGAAGTTGTAACTACGGAAAAAACAGAAGTTCATATTGATGAAGAAGAAAAACAGAAAAACATCATACGAGAATACATGTACAGGATTAAAACCTATTCTTTAGCAGCTGAAGGCTATGAATTTGATGAAGAACTTTTAAATTATGAGTTTGTAAGAGCAGTAAACTATAGCGACGGAGTAGGTTACATTTTGAAGGACTTAAACGAAAACGGAGTGCCGGAATTGTTTATAGTAACAACATATGAAGATGGAGGATATTGCATATACGATACATATACAATTAATGAACAGGGTATACCTGAACGTTTGTTTGATACGTATTCTATGGGATACAGGATTAATTATGTCATAGGAAAAAACAATACTGTAATAGTAGAGGGAAGTGGAGGAACAAGCCATAGTATCGAACTTTACGAAATGAGAGAAGATTGTAAAATGCAACAGTTTTTGTATTTGGGACACGAAACATTAGAAGGGGACATCTACTATAAAGGAACAACCTATGAAAACAGAGAGCTTTGTGATAGTACAGAGTGGGACAACATCATAAAGAACTATCCTGAAGATGATGCTATTGTATGCTATGCTATTAATGACTTAACAGCTCTTGAAACATGGTTTGAAGAGTGATACGCAATTTCAAGGAGAAAACTATGCAGAAATTACTTAGCTACATCCGCCGTGGTGTGGACGATTACAAAATGATAGAGGAAAACGACCATATAACCGTAGGTGTGTCGGGGGGCAAGGATTCGCTGGCGCTTCTTTGCGGTTTGGCGAAGCTTAGAATGTTTTATCCAAAACCTTTTAAGCTCTCGGCGGTGACCTTGGATATGGGATTCGGGATGGATTTTTCGCCTGTGGCGAAACTTTGCGAGGAGCTTGAGGTAGACTATGTCCTGAAAAAGACCGACATTGCGGATATTATATTTAATGTAAGGAAAGAATCCAGCCCCTGCTCCCTCTGCGCCAAGATGCGACGAGGCGCGCTTCACGATGCGGCATTGGAGCTGGGCAGTCACAAGGTGGCTCTTGGGCATCATTGGGACGATGCCTTGGATACATTTATGCTTTCACTGGTGTACGAGGGGAGAGTTAATTGCTTCTCGCCCGTGACGTATCTTGACAGAAAGGACATTACCCTTATTCGTCCGATGCTTTACGCACCCGAAAACTTTGTTATCGGATTTGCGAAGAAGCACGAACTTCCCATAGTCAGAAACCGTTGCCCCGAGGATAAGAGAACAAAGAGGGAATATGTGAAAAACCTTATTAAAACCCTTGAAAAGGAAAATCCGGGATTTAAGACACGCCTTTTTACGGCTATGGAAGGTAGTCACGCAGGAAATTTCGGCATTTTCCCTGAATGAGAATGTGATAAAGCAGCACCGACCGAAAAACGCGGATGATTTATTGATAAATGCTTTTATATAGTTTGTTTACATAGTTGCTTTGATAGATTAAGGAAAGGCGTCCCATACGGGACGCCTTGATTTTATGCGTTTTTCTATCCACGAACTTCACCTCTCGCTGTACCCATGCAGGAAATTTCGGTGTATTTCCTGAGTGAGAAAGTGACATTTTTTCTTGAGCAGGATTGTTGTTTTAAAGGATTTTATAAATTTAAATCACAATTTGAGATAAAAACCCTCCAAATATTCCGGTTGTGTTATAATACCCTTGTAACACATGGAAGGGGAGAATTTTATGCAAATTAAAGAGTCTGTTTTTGAAATTACCGAATTATCTTCGCAGATTGAAACAATTCTTGAAAAGGTAGAAATACTAACAGAGGATATTGCTGATTTAAGACTGGATAAATTTGATTTAACTGAAGAAATAGGTCGCAATTGTATGAGAAAAGAACTTAAAATTCTTAGGGTAAAATCAGATGTTCTGCAGGAATATGTTATGGAAGCTTATAAAACAAGCGGAAGACTTGTAGTCTTATCTGAAGACACATACAATACAGTAGCAAATTTGAAAATATGAACCTTTTGTGTATAGGTATTGACAAACATATCCAATAGTGATAAACTATATTAGCACTCTCGAAGTGAGAGTGCTAATATTAGCCTAATGGGAACCAAACCCCATTAGGCTCATGAAAGGAAGTTTTATCATGGCAAAAAAGCAGTTTAAAGCAGAATCCAAAAGACTGCTGGATATGATGATTAACTCAATCTATACTCACAAGGAGATTTTCCTCCGCGAAATTATTTCCAACTCCTCCGATGCACTGGATAAGCTTTGCTACAAGTCAATCACCGACGGAAAGACGGGAATAAGCCGTGAGGACCTTTATATAAAGGTAACTATCGACAAGGCAAACCGTATCATTAAAGTCAGCGACAACGGTATCGGTATGACTTCGGAGGAGCTTGAAAAGAATCTTGGCACAATTGCTAAGAGTGGCTCTCTCCAGTTCAAGAGCGATATGGAAAAGCAGGAGGATATCGACATCATCGGTCAGTTTGGTGTCGGTTTCTACAGTGCATTTATGGTAGCTGAAAAAGTAACCGTTATTTCCAAGGCTTTTGGCGAGGAGCAGGCATATTGCTGGGAATCCAACGGCGCAGATGGTTATACAATCACCGAAACAGGCAAAAACGGTCACGGTACCGATATATATATGAAGATTAAGGAAGACAGCGAGGAAGAAACTTACAGCGAATTTCTCGAAATATACACTCTTCGCGGACTTATCAAGAAATATTCCGACTATATCCGTTACCCCATCAAAATGGATATAGAGAAGAGCCGTCAGGTTGAAAAGCCCGACTCCGAAAAGCCGGAATACGAAAAGTATATTGAGGAAGAAACCATTAACAGCATGGTACCTCTCTGGCAGAGAAGTAAGGACGAGGTTTCCGAGGAAGACTTAAACTCCTTCTATAAGGACAAGTTCTTTGATATGAAAGACCCTGCAATCACCATTCGTGCAGACGTGGAGGGTTCTTTCTCCTACAAGGCACTTTTGTTCGTGCCTGAAAATACTCCTATGGGATATTACACCAAGGAGTACAGAAAGGGATTGGAGCTTTATTCATCGGGCGTTATGATTATGGATAATTGCGAGGATCTTATTCCCGAACATTTCCGTTTTGTTAAAGGTGTTGTTGATTCGCAGGATTTGTCGCTTAATATTTCCCGTGAAATGCTTCAGCACGACCGTCAGCTTACCGCAATCCGTAACAATATAGAAAAGAAGATTAAGCAGGAGCTTAAAAAACTCCTTAACAACGATCCCGAAAGATACGAGAAATTCTGGCAGAGCTTCGGTCTTCAGCTTAAGTACGGCATTGTTGCCGATTATGGCGCACACCGGGAGCTTCTCAAGGACTTGATTCTCTATCATTCTTCCAACGAGAAGAAGCTTGTAACACTTCAGCGTTATGTTGAGCTTATGCCTGAGGAACAGAAATATATTTACTACGCTTGCGGGGAGACTGTTTCCAAGATTGACAATCTTCCTCAGACAGAGCCGCTTAAGGACAAGGGTTATTCCATCCTTTATATGACGGACGAGGTTGACGAATTTGTTATAAATATGCTGGGTGAAATTGACGGAAAGCAGTTTAAGAGCATCAACGACAAGGACCTCGGAATTGAAACCGAGGAGGAAAAGAGCGACATCGAGGCAAAGCAGGAGGAAAATCAGGTAATGCTTGACTATCTCCGTGACTGCCTTGACGGTAAGGTTATGGCAGTGCGACTTTCAAACAAGCTTAAATCCCACCCCGTATGCCTTACAACCGATGGTGAGGTTTCCCTTGAAATGGAAAAATATTTTGCAACAATCCCCGGTGACCATCCCGACATCAAGGCGCAGAGAGTTCTGGAGATAAACCCCACACATAAGGCGTTCTATATGCTTCAGGATACATGGCAGCTTGACAAGGACAGATGTGCAAAACTGGGTAAGCTTCTTTATAATCAGGCATTACTCATTGCGGATATTTCAATCGAAAATCCCGCAGAGTATACGGATCTCTTCTGGGAACTTATATGAGGAAAATGTAATAAAGCAGCACCGACCGAAAAACGCATATGTTTTATAGACAGACACTTTTATTTAGTGCGTTGACATACATTCTTTGAATGGTTAAGGAAAGGAGTCCCTTTTGGGACTCCTTGGTTTTTTTGCGTTTTTCTATCCGCGAACTTCACCCTCGCAGTACCTATGTACAGCTTCGGGCAAGCCCTACGGGTTCAGTTCGTGAATTCTGCACTACTTTCTTCCATTTTCCGCAGGAAATGTGCAAAATTGCACCGACCGAAAAACGCATATGTTTTATAGACAGACACTTTTATTTAGTGCGTTGACATACATTCTTTGAATGGTTAAGGAAAGGAGTCCCTTTTGGGACTCCTTGGTTTTTTTGCGTTTTTCTATCCGCGAACTTCACCCTCGCAGTACCTATGTACAGCTTCGGGCAAGCCCTACGGGTTCAGTTCGTGAATTCTGCACTACTTTCTTCCATTTTCCGCAGGAAATGTGCAAAATTGCACAGATCGTACGTGGATAAATTTATCAATTTCTTTACAGAGCTTTTGGTGGACATAAAAACAAGTGTAAAATATTGACAAAAAAGGTCGCAAGTGGTAATATATATCTACATTTAACAAAAGGATGGTTGACAGAAATGAAAAAAGTATTGGCTTTAATTCTTGCTCTTTTAGCCGCGCTTTGTGTTTTCTCTGCATGCGGAGAGGACAAAAAGAAAATTGACGACAACGATGCTGTTCGGGCTTTGGCGTGTGAGTATATAGACTGCCTGTTCAGTGGATATGAGGCAGCACTCGATTACGTTGTAAAAGATTCAGAAAATTATAAAAAGACTCAGGAAGCAATAGCAAAAGTTTCATCTTTTAAAACATTTGCACAGGATAATAACGTTTCGGAAAATTATGTGGCAGAACTGAATCAGAAGATAGATAATTTCCACAACCAGATTATCAGAATGAATGACTGCCACGTGACAGAAACATTGCTTGAAAACGGCAAGGCTACTGTTACCGTGAATGTTAAAACTCCAAAACTTGGCGAGATTGAAAACATAGTAAAAAAAATTAAGGAAAGTGGCAGAGTAGAGGCGATGCTTACTGAGGAAGAAAGAGCAGAGTATAACAAAAGCGGCTTTTCGATAAGATATGTAGAACTCTTTTTAGAGGAAGTGAAAAAAGAACTTTCTCTGGAAAAAGAGACTATTCCGGTTGTCTTAAATATGGAAAAGATTAACGGAGATTGGAAAATTGTGAAAATAGCCGGTGAACTTTTATAATAAAAGCCGACTGTTTAATAAAAGTGAAAGGTTGATAAAAATGAAAAAAACATTAGCATTGATCCTTGCTCTCATGATGACTGTTTGTATGTTTGCAGCTTGCTCCAAGGATGAAGCGAAAAAAGAATCAGCAAACGCTCCCGAAGATGTTGTCAGCGCATATATGGAGTGCCTCATGGCAGACGACGATAAGGCTGTTGACTACACAGAAAATGATTCTCAGGGCTACGATATGACAGTTGACGCCCTTGGCAGCAGAGCAACAATTAAGTCTCAGTTGAAGGAATTTATCGGTGCGCCTGAATCCTTTGAAGAAAAGGTTTCTGACTATTTCGACAGCTTCCTTGAAAAGGCATACAGCAAAGCAGACTTTGAAATCGGAGCTGTTAATGTTGTAGAAGATCAGGCAACAGTGGAAGTTAAAGCTACTTCTCCCTCATACTACAACATTGAAACTGCAGCAAACAATGTTGATATGATGGCTATTCTGGAAGAGAATTTCCCTGAGGATTTTGAACCTGCAACAGAGGAAGAGGCTGATGAAGCTACATTCAAGATTATGCAGCTCCTTTTTGACGCAGTTCTGGAAGATAGCTCTATTTACGAAGAAGAGAATATAGAAATGGAACTTGAAAAGCAGAACGATAAGTGGGTTATTGTAAATATCAGAGCTGTCTCAACTGCCTCAATAAGTGAATAAAAAAGAAGTGTTCCGCTTCACCCATATCGCGTCCTAATAAACTTTGAATCTACATATTCAGCTCGCGATAAAAATACGGAATTTTCTATATGGTAAAAAATAGTCTGTAGCAAAATGTATACATTTTGCTACAGACTGTCATTATGGTTTATCACCACAATGATGAAAACAGTTGTACACTACACAATTAAATATGGTATAATATAAGGAGCCGAGAAGGTCGTAAGGGGATTGGAACTTAAAAAGTC
>SVJW01000076.1 GCA_015068735.1 Oscillospiraceae bacterium | reverse complement strand
CAATAAGTCTATTCATAACTGCCTATCTGCAATCTGTCGGAAGAGCCAATTCAGCAACCCTTGTTTCAATGCTGCGAGGTATTATTCTTTCCGCAATTTTGCTGTATGTATTGCCACTGCTGATGGGAGGAAGCGGAATATGGTGGGCAGTTACAATTGCAGAAAGTGGTGCTGCCATTGTTGGAATAGCCTATATGATACCAGAACTCATTAAGTCAAAATGACCAATTCCAATTTGTCGAACAGAATATTTGTCCAGAAATGGAAACATGTTAATGATAAGCTCTAAAAATGGCAACGGTTCTGAAGTCCGTTGCCATTTTTAACGTAATTATATTAAGATTTATTAATGTGTCAAACCCTTTTAAAATAGTCTTATATACGCCCTGACACCATTCCTGACACCAATTTTTTATGAGATATACGGAGTTATGCGGGAATATATAGAATTCTGCTCTTGTGACAATCCTTTGTTTATAGCCATTTAGAGAGTTTTATAAGGATACATAGAGATATATGAAATCGGTGCATGAACTACTATACCTAATTTCATAAAATTTTACAACTCCTTGGTTTTTTCGCAAAAAAACGATAAATCTATACATTATTATAATACCATAGCAAAGCCGATTTATCAACAAAAATGTTTTAAATTGTTGTAAGTTCGGGGAAAATATTTATTTTCTAAAAATTTTTGTAAAAAAACAGTGCCTGCATTTGCAGACACTGTCAGCGTGTCGATAAACCTATCGACACGCTAGCAGACGAGGAAAAAGGAAGGTAAATCTGTTCAAGGCAAGCTCGTCGGCGTACGAGGGTACGGTAGAGATTGACTTGGACGGAAGCAAGCAAAAGCCCTGAAAACTGCGATTTTCAGGGCTTTAACTATCTTTTTCATTAAATGAGAAGTTGCTTTGTTACCGAATTGTCAAAAATCGCAAACCCTTACAAAAACTTTAAAAATTCAAGTTTGCTTGCGGTTGACCGACTTTTTCGACAGTCTGACAGTGCCTGCATTTGCAGACACTGTATGTGTTACGATATTTTCTTTTCTGCTTTATATTCAAAAAGCGGAAGCAATGCCAACGGGAATGTATAAATAAATGGCATAACGTACCTGAGATAAATTGTTCCGTTAGCAGGTCCTATCAGATACAAAATCATATATGCAAAATACGGAATGTAATACAAAAGATACTTTTTCTTATTTTCAAATTTTCTGATAATTAAAAGTATCAAAAACAGCCACAACCACATATATGAACCGGTATCGGTCAAAAGGCACAGGAAAGGCGTATGGTATGCCACATACTGAACCCAATAATAGCCCCTCTGGATAAAACCGGGTTTTTCTACGTTAAGGGTTTTGATACCGTCGCTTCTCATAGCCACTTTCGCGCTGTAATCATTATCACAGTCATAAGTCATGGGATACTTTACTCCCGGATAATAGTATCCGTAATTCTGTTCTATGAACGCTTCAATATAGACTACCGGATGTTTCAGAAGCATCTTGAACCAGACGCCGAAATAATCCTTCAGTTCATCCGTTGTGGCATACTTATTGTAGGTATCCTTTACGGCATCACTAAGCTCCGGATCATACTGTGTACTTGCAGCCTCATAATCGATAATTTTTCCTATTATCTCTTTTTCTTCTTCGGTTACTTCATCCGGGAATTCATTTATGTATCGTGCCGTCTGCTGAAAGGGAATTGAAAGCATTTCCCTTGGGCTTCCCGGCGAAATATCAAACCGGGGCAGAAGCACACTGGAATACAAAATACTGAAAACCATGAAAATACAGGTGTATGCAATCATATGTATTCTGTTTTTCATAAACAGCAACAGTGCAAAGGAAATAAGAATCAATGAGTAAAATGCATTATTTCTCAGCAATATGAGAAGTATTGCCAAAGCCAAGAATTTTACGAAAAAGGCTTTGTTTCGCAATTTATCAGGATCTCTCATCAGCTCATAATACTTCAGTACATACACTATAAACAAGCCGCAGAACCATATATCCTTTGTTATGAGAATTGCACTGATTGGGAAAAACGGATGCAATCCAAGAAGTAAAATTCCCAGCAAAGTCCATTTTGTACCAAGATAGCAGTTGATTGATTTAAACATGTATCCCACAATTGCAGCCATAAAAACATACTGAATAATGCAATACATGAAAATCCCGGCCTCATAGGTTCCGAACAGCTTCATTCCGAAATCAAATATTGCACCTAAAAACAATGTGTGGGGAACGCTGTGATGCTGTGTTATGTACTGCCCGCTATCCAAAAGTGCCGACGCATTCGTATGATGATTGGGAATGTGATAGTACATATCAATCTGATTGCGTGTGTCAAACATTACAAAACCCGGGAAGTTTATTATAAAGGGCAAAAGCCACGCCACCAGGAAAAACAGGAAATAAAAACTGAAGCGGTTTTCCTTTATATGCTTTATCAAATAGCCAAATAAACGGCACTTTTCACCCATTCGGGTAATGCTTTCAGTTTCAAGCCATTCCTGTGTTTTACAGAAGAAAAACTTAAGCACATATATACCGAAAAAAACATAAAATGCTGTGGAAAAAATTGAAACGGCAATTGCCAAGGCTGAACCGTAGAAAATATCAAATCCGCTTCCTTTAAACAATCCGTGGCCCAGATTCAGACAAAGCCCAAGAAAAGCTCCTAAAAACGTTTCCCATTTGGAAAGCTTAACAGATGAGATTTTTTCGCGGTTAGTATAGAATTTTACAAGAAGAAAAAGAATCATCATGCAGTTTACCGTGCGAGGCACGGAAAGATTAAACTGACATTCCAGCGGGTTGAAAAAACTGATAAATGCAGCAAACAACAATCCGCATATAAGCAAGCTTTTTTTCATCATATTCTCCTACTTATTTCTCTAAAAAAAGTTTTCGCGTTATAAAGTTATAAACCATAACTACGGCAGTTGCACCGATTTTGGAAACAAGGTAATGAATGGATGCCCATTCAACACACAGCCAGTTAATCAGCTGATTGATACCCAATCCTATTACACTCAGCACAATGAACACAATAAGTTCTGTCGTCCTTTTGTGTTTCGTATTTACATCAAAAACCCAGCAAACGCTTAAAATATAGTTAAATACAACCGACACCGTAAAAGAAATACAGTTTGAAATAAGGTAGTGCATTCCCACAATATCCGTGAGGAACCACAGTACACCAAAATCAATAAGAAATGCCGATCCGCCAACTACCGCAAAGCGCATAATCTGGGTAAATAGCGTTTTTTTATTTTCCATAACGGTCTTTCCTTAATTCGTGCATTATGTGGAGCTTATGCTCAAAATCCTGCTTTTCTTTCGCAACAATAGTGCTGAGAATAAGGCCTGAAAACAGCGATTGAATTGCCGCCAGAGCTATAAATCCACTTACTATAAGAGTGGGGAATCTTTCAACTAAACCGGTTTCTATGTACTGTACAAAAACAGGAGTAAAAAGAATCAACGCTATAACAAACAGCACTGCCGAAAGCAATGAGAAAAACGAAAACGGTTTGTAATTTCTGTACATTTTTCCGATTGTTTTAAGAACTTTGAACCCGTCGGAAAATGTGTTAAGCTTGGACTCGCTTCCCTTGGGACGGTCACGGTAATCCACAAGAACGGTTTCAATACGCATATTCTTATCAACTGCGTGAATTGTCATTTCCGTTTCTATTTCAAATCCTTTTGAAAGCACAGGGAATGTTTTTACAAACTGGTAGCTGAATGCACGGCAACCTGTCATAATATCCTTAACATCCGTGTGGAAAAGCTTATTGATGGATTTTCTTACCAATGTATTTCCAAAATTATGGAAAGGGCGCTTGTTTTCTGTAAAATATGTAGAAGAAAGACGGTCTCCGACTACCATATCGGCATCATTCTCCAAAACCAGAGAAACCATTTCCCTTGCACAGTTTGCAGGATATGTATCGTCACCGTCTACCATAATGTAGCAGTCTGCATCTATTTCACGGAACATTCTTCTGATAACATTACCCTTACCCTGAGAAAACTCACGACGAACTACAGCCCCTGCTTTTTCGGCAATTTCCGCTGTGTTGTCGGTAGAGTTATTGTCATACACATATATAATCGATTCCGGAAGTGCCTGCTTCCAGTCGGTTACAACTTTTTCGATAGTTTGCGATTCATTATAACAAGGAATCAATACTACTATTTTTTTGTCTTCATTGACACTTGTCATATGTATGCCTCCTTTTTTAATTTGCACTCATTATAACACCTACTATGACAAAAAGCAAGTGCTTTATCCAAAATGCGAAAAGCCCTTATTTGAGCTATTAACACATTATTTACAAACAATACATACTTTCCAAATAATGTCATTATAGAATAAATATGTAAAAAACTATTTAATATTTATTATTTTATGTTATAATAATAACTAAAGAAAGGCGGTTTTGAACATGAAAAAAACACCGACTATACTTATTGCCGATGATGATGCGAATATTTGCGAGCTTGTCAGACTCTATCTTGAGAAAGAAGGATTTCAGACGGTAGTATGTCTTAACGGAGAGCGTGCCCTTGAAATTTTCCGGCAGGGTGGAATTGATCTCGCTATACTGGACATTATGATGCCTAAAACGGACGGCGTTACCGTTTGCCGTGAAATCCGCAAGGAAAGCAAAATGCCCATCATTATGCTGACGGCAAAAGGCGAAACTTTCGACAAGGTACTCTGTCTTGACCTGGGGGCAGATGATTATATTGTAAAGCCTTTTGAAGGTAAAGAGCTGGTTGCCCGTGTGAAAGCGGTACTCAGAAGAAGCCTTTCCGAAGATGATGAGAATATGGAAAAAGTTGTTTCTTATGAAAATATATCAATTAACCTCACCAATTACGAACTTATAATAAAAGGTGAAAGCATTGATATTCCGCCAAAGGAACTGGAGCTTCTTTATTACCTTGCATCACATCCCAACCGTGTTTTTACCCGCGAACAGCTTCTTGAAGATGTATGGGGGTTTGACTACTATGGGGATTCCAGAACAGTAGATGTCCATATAAAACGCATACGTGAAAAAATCGAGGGGTTAAGTGAAAACTGGCAGCTTAAAACCGTATGGAGCGTAGGCTATAAATTTGAGGTGAAGTAAAGTGAAAAAATCACTTTTTTCCAAAATATTTTTTACTCAGATAACAGTTACATTGGTGGTTCTTTTAATTGTTGTTCCGTCTATTTTTGTCCTGATTGGCGATTTTTTCATTGAGAGCAGTAAAAAAGATATACTTCAGGACGCTACACGAGTTGCCGCATTGACATCACAGTTTGCCGAGGTGGAGGGAGAAGAAGAAACCAGGGAATTTTTTAAGAATGGTATAGAATTTTCCGGTGGGCAAAGTATTGTTCTTGTTACCGACGCCAACGGCAAAGTTCTTTTTCAACCCAATGCTCTTGAGAAAATAATAAACACAGAGAAAATAGACGAACATTTTATAGAGCCGGTCATGACGGGGAATTCATCTGTAAAACTATACAGAAAAAACAGTGTTTTTTATCAGCAAACCATTGCCGCAATAGTTCCTGTCATTAAAGCAAATCCCGTAACGGGAGAAACGCATTTCCTCGGTACGGCAATAGCTTTAAGACCCATGCCGCAGATAAGGGATATCCAAAACAGGCTTTTAACAATTGTATTCGGAGCGCAAATTATATCCTGGGTAGTTGCCTTTGTGGTTTCATTCTTTTTAACGAAACAAATACTGAAGCCGGTAAAAAAGATGCGTACCGCAGCGAAAAGCATTGCCTCGGGCAATTTTAACCAGCGCATTCCCGTAACTTCAAACGACGAAATAGGTCAGCTTGCTGAAAGTTTCAATTCTATGACTGTATCGCTTAATGAATTGGAAAATATGCGTTCGTCCTTTGTGTCTGATGTGTCGCACGAACTCAGAACTCCCATGACAACTATCAGCGGATTTGTAGAAGGCGTTCTTGACGGAACGATTCCCGAAGATGACAAAAAAAAGTATCTTACCACCGTTTTGGAAGAAACGAAGCGGCTCAGCCGTCTTGTAAACGAACTTTTGGAAGCTTCCCGATTGGAACAGGGGAAAATTAAAATTGAAAAAAAGAGCATTGATATAAACAGACTGGTTGCCGAATCGGCATTTTCCTACGAGCAGCAGTTATTGGAAAAGAAAATCAATGTGAATTTAGAGTTGGAGGGTGAAGAATGTTTCGCCTTTGCCGATAAGGATTCTATCAAGAGAGTACTTATAAATCTTCTTGATAATGCA
The DNA here is from genome assembly GCA_015068735.1 of Oscillospiraceae bacterium. Taxonomy (GTDB): domain Bacteria; phylum Bacillota; class Clostridia; order UMGS1883; family UMGS1883; genus UMGS1883. The sequence continues at coordinate 1,009 of SVJW01000076.1, read as the reverse complement.
ATTAAATTCACTCCTGATGGTGGAGATATTTCCATAGAAACCAGAACCGCCTCAAAAAAAGTTTATGTAAGCATACAAAACAGCGGTGACGGAATTTCGGAAGAAGATCTCAGACACATATGGGAAAGATTTTATAAAACAGATAAAAGCCGAAGTGAGGATAAAAAGGGTGCGGGCCTTGGGCTTCACATTGTAAAAACCATTATCACTCAACACGGTGGCGAAATTTTTGCTGAAAGCGAAGTTGGAAAATTCGCCAAATTTACCTTTATTCTTGACACAACAGGTAAAAACAGTTAAAATACAAAAAAGACGAGTTCGAAACCATCCTCGTCGCAGGGCATGACCCTGCAAATCAAAACTAAGGAGAAATGAATAATGCAGAAAAAAACACAAAACTTGACGCAAAGTGCACTTATTGCAGCGCTCTATGTAGCTCTCACTTACCTGAGTGCCCTGTTGGGCATTGCAAGCGGAGTTGTTCAAGTAAGGCTTTCGGAAGCACTTACAATTCTTCCGGCATTCAATTTTTCGGCAGTACCGGGACTTTTTATAGGTTGTTTTGTTGCAAACCTTTTGACCGGAGCGGCATTCTGGGACGTTGTGTTCGGCTCATGTGCAACACTTTTAGGCGCTTTTGGAACATATTATTTAGGAAAAAAGTGCTTTACTGCACCAATTTTCCCCATTCTTTCAAACACGCTTATAATTCCCTTTGTGCTGAAAATTGTTTATGGAGTCAATAACGGATATCAATTCCTTTTTGTTACGATATTCGTCGGTGAATTTATATCTTGCGGAATTCTGGGAGTACTTCTTTATAAAGCACTTTCAAAAACTCATCTGTTCAAAAAATGACAAAGAGGCTGTAGCAAAAGATTTCATTTTGCTACAGACTGTCATTATGGTTTATCACCACAATGATGAAAACAGTTGTACACTACACAATTAAATATGGTATAATATAAGGAGCCGAGAAGGTCGTAAGGGGATTGGAACTTAAAAAGTC
>SVJW01000075.1 GCA_015068735.1 Oscillospiraceae bacterium | reverse complement strand
ATGAATGCTAATAAAACAGTACATGAAAAGAACCCATATGTTTTTACCAAAAGATAAAAACATACTGTTTTATTAGCTTTAAATATTTAGATTTTGTTTGGCAAAGCCATTATAACATTACAAAAAATAAAATGCAATGCTTTCGACAAAAAAAGATAAAACAAAACAAAACTCAGCACCGATTTCGATGCTGAGTTTATCAATTACATTGGGTGTACTTTATTCTCTTTATCTGCAAGAACAGGATCTATTTTGTATTTCTGACCCTGACGGTATTCAAAGTACTTTGTAGCAACAGGTCCGAAGAGTGCGTAGCTGAGTACGTCTTCATCCTGCTCAATGTATTCGCTGATTTCACTTCTGAACTTATCAAGTTCGTTGGGAATCTGGTCAGCAGGTCTGCCTGTGATACGAGCTTCGTCACCGAGAATTTTCTTTGCAAATTCGTCGCTGATCGGGACGGGAGTTCTGCCGTATTCACCCTTAACCATACCGCGGAATTCCTTGGTAACGTTCTTATATCTCTCACCTAAAACTACGTTGAACACTGCCTGAGAACCAACAATCTGACTGGTAGGTGTTACAAGAGGAGGATAGCCTGCATCCTCACGAACGCGGGGGATTTCCTTAAGAACTTCCTCAAACTTATCCTCTGCACCGAGCTGTTTAAGCTGAGAGAGAAGGTTTGAAAGCATACCGCCGGGAACCTGATATTTAAGAGTATTTACATCAACTGCAAGTGCTTTGGGATTGAGAGTACCGTCAGAGAGATACTTCTCACGGATAGGTCTGAAGTAATCAGCAATTTCGCTGAGAAGCATAAGGTCAAGACCTGTGTCGTACTCTGTACCCTCAAGAGCGGCTACGAGAGGCTCTGTGGGAGGCTGGCTTGTACCCATAGCAAGAGGTGACATAGCACAGTCAACGATATCTACACCTGCTTCAATAGCTTTAAGATATGTCATTGAAGCAATACCACTTGTGTAGTGTGTATGAAGCTCAATCGGAATTTTAACGGCTTCCTTCATACCCTTTACAAGGTCATATGCATTGTAAGGAGTGAGAAGACCTGCCATATCCTTGATACAGATAGAGCTTGCGCCCATACCCTCAAGTTCTTTTGCCATTTCGATGAACTTTTCGTTTGTATGAACGGGGCTTAATGTAAAGGAGATAGCCGCCTGAACGTGGCCGCCTTCCTTAACAGTTGCTTCGATTGCTGTACGAAGATTACGAACGTCGTTAAGAGCGTCGAAAATTCTGATAATATCGATACCGTTTGCAATTGACTTCTGTACGAAGTACTTTACAACATCATCACCGTAGTGACGGTATCCAAGGATATTCTGACCGCGGAACAACATCTGAAGAGGAGTGTTCTTAGCCTTATCCTTAATTTTACGAAGTCTTTCCCAAGGATCTTCCTTGAGGAAACGGAGACAGCTGTCAAATGTAGCGCCGCCCCAGGCTTCAAGAGCGTTGAAACCTACTTTATCAAGAAGCTCTACTGCACCAAGCATCTCTTCTGTTGTCATACGGGTAGCAATAAGAGACTGATGCGCGTCACGAAGAATTGTTTCGGTAATTTTTACCGGTTTTTTATTTTCCATGATAAATTATTCCTTTCTTAGAAGTTAAATAAAGACAGAAATACACCTGCCGCTACGGCACTACCGATAACACCTGCAACGTTGGGACCCATAGCGTGCATAAGAAGGAAGTTGGAGGGATTTTCCTCCTGACCTACTTTCTGAGATACACGTGCTGCCATGGGAACGGCACTAACGCCTGCGCTACCGATAAGGGGGTTTATCTTCCCCCCGGAGAGCTTGCACATAATCTTACCGAAGAACACACCACCTGCAGTACTTACAGCAAATGCACAAAGTCCGAGACAAATAATAAGAAGTGTCTTTGCAGTAAGGAATGTATCTGCCGTTGCAGTTGCACCAACTGTAAGACCGAGGAATATTGTGATAATATTCATAAGCTCGTTCTGTGCCGCCTTACAGATACGGTCAACGACACCGCTTTCTTTCATAAGGTTACCAAGCATAAGCATACCTACAAGGGGAGCTGCATCGGGAATAAGCAAAACTACTACCAATGTAACAATGATGGGGAAAAGTATCTTTTCTTTCTGGGTTACACTGCGAAGTGTTTCCATCTTTATCATACGCTCTTTCTTAGTGGTAAGAGCACGCATAATCGGGGGCTGAATAACAGGCACAAGCGCCATGTAGGAATATGCCGCAACAGCTATTGCACTAAGAAGTGTCGGTGCAAGTGTTTTTGTAACATAGATGGCTGTAGGACCGTCAGCACCGCCTATAATACCAATAGAACCTGCTTCTTGGAAAATAGTAAGAGCTGTTGCTCCTTCCCCACCGAAGCCGCCGATACCAAATGCACCGAGGAGAATTGCACCAAGGAATGTAATAAATACACCAATCTGTGCTGCTGCACCGAGGAGAATACTCTTGGGATTGGAAATCAAGGGGGCAAAGTCTGTCATACATCCTATACCAAGGAAGATAAGGGGCGGATAAATACCAAGTTTAACACCTAAGTACAAAATATCAAGTAACCCGCCATCATGCAACACTTTACCATAATCAATTTCATTTCCCAGGAAAAGTTCAGGGTGCATTACCTGACCGAAAGGCAGGTTAGCAAGAAGCATACCAAATGCAATGGGCAGAAGAAGAAGGGGTTCAAACTTCTTAACAATTGCAAGATATAAAAGCACACAAGCAATTGCAAGCATAAGAAGTGTTTTCCACCAGATTATTCCGTCTACGCCTGCAAACATTTTCGCAATACCGGTAGTTGTGACGAAGTCGGAGAATCCGTTTATTAAACTATCAAACAATTAAATCACTCCATTCTAATTTCAGATATTCTTCAATTAAGAAAGAGAGATAAGAACATCACCTGTGTTTACAGTCGCACCTTTGGAAGCAACAACTGTTACTGTACCGTCACAGGGAGCAAAAATTTCATTTTCCATCTTCATAGCTTCAAGGATAACTACAAGGTCGCCTTCCTTTACTGCCTGACCGTTGGAAACCTTGATATCAAGAACGTTTCCGGGCATGGGAGCTTTTACGGGAGTACCGCCTGCAGGAGCCTGAGCTGCGGGAGCTGCCTTGGGAGCCTGAGTGGGCGCTGCTACCTGTACAGGAGCCTGTGCGGGAGCCGCTGCCTGTGCGCCACCTACTTCTTCAACTTCTACTTCATATGAATTACCGTTTACATTAACAATAAATTTTCTCATAATATTTACTCTCCTTTGGCATAAGGGAGTTAAACCCAATATGCCTTAAATTTGTTAAATTTGTATTCTTTTTATTTGTCGTCCTCGAAAGGCGACAGCCTATCTTCGTCCTTCGCACAAAAATTATATCAAATTTTCCTGCATTTAAGGTCGAAGAGTTTAAAAACAAGAAATTTTGTTATAAGACAAAGAAAATTCAAGAATTATACTGTCGTATATTTGCAGAATTTTCTGCAGTATTATACGAAATTTCTATTTTTAAACCATATTTGGTTTGACTACCTTATGCCTAAAATTTGTTTTCAAGCATTTCACGGCGACCTGCTTTATTCCATGCACCGCCTGATATTTTCTTATACGAACGAACTACAAAATCCGAAGTGCTCTGCTCTGTCATTACAGCAATTGCTGCTGTGATAACTGCAATAAGCTCAGTATCATCAGTCTTATTTTCTACAGTTTCAACAACAGGCTGTGCAGGTGTCTGCACGGGGGCTACAGCTTTCGGCTTTTTCTCACCGCTGAAAAGTGCCATTGCCTTGATAACAAGCATTATAATTATCAAAATCATAAAGACAATTAAAATACCCATTACAGTATAGGCAAGGCCACCCATAATAAGGTCCTTTGTACTCCATACGGTCTCAAGTTCGTTTACTTTTTCAGCCGTTTTTACTACTGTTTCTTCCATGTGTTACCCTCCTTACTGAGGCATATTGTCATGCTTGCGGGTAATTGCGCCTGCGCGCTTACTCTTAAGCATTTCAAATGCTGCCGCAATACGGGCTCTGGACTCTGCAGGAACAATGATATCATCAATGCAGCCAAGCTTTGCCGCATTATAAATAGATGCTTCTGTTTCTATGTATTCCTGTTCAAGAGCTTCACGGCTTTCGCCTGCCTTAAGTCTTTCGCTGTAAAGCACACCAACACCTGCTGCAGGAGGAAGGGGTGCCATCTCGGCAGTAGGATATGCAAAGATAAGGTCTGCTCCACCCTGCTTAGAGTTCATAAGTGTATATGCTGTACCGTAAGCTTTCTTAACAATAAGATTTACCTTGGGAACAGTTGCTTCAACAAAAGCGTACATAAGCTCTGCACTCTTTCTTGCAAGGCCCCATGTTTCTTCACTTGCACTTGCAGTGAAGCCTTCAACATCTGTTACTGTAAGGATAGGTGTATTGTAGCAGTCACAGAAACGAACGAATCTTTCCATTTTCTGAGCTGCACGGCTGGAGATTTCGTCACCGCTTGTTGCAACAATACCTACAACGCTTCCGTTAATGCGGATAAATCCGATTGAAGCTTCCTCAGCATAATCTGCCTGTACCTCAAAAAATGCCTTATCATCAGCAATTTCTGCAACAACAACTCTTACATCACCTATTGAATCAACATCGTTGAGAATATCGCAGGAACGGTTAAGATCATCTGCTGTTTCATATTCAAAGGCATCGGAAAGGTTGTTTGAGGGGATATACGAAAGAAGAAGCTTTGCAATTTCGATACAGCTACTATCATCTTCACCGATGAAATGAGCGTTACCGTTCTTATTGACGCTTCCCTTTGCATCAACTGCAGGAGCGCTTCCCTCTGTTGCTTCAATAATGTCGGGACCTGTTACAAACATTTTACCATTTTTAGCGTTCATAATAACGAAATCGCTCATTGCTGCAGCAATTGCGCTACCGCCTGCACAGTTACCGAACACGATGCTGATATGAGGAACAACACCGCTGATATTTGCAAAAGAAGAAAGAACTCTTCCCATTGCTCTCTGCACTCTGGGGCCGTCGGAAAGCCTTACTCCGTTGGAGTCAAGCATACCGATAACGGGGGCGCCCATTTTCGCAGCCATATCAACAATCTTGTTGATTTTGTTTGCATACATCTCGCCCATTGCACCACCGAGAACTGTTACGTCCTGAGAATAGACATATACAAGTCTTCCATCGATGCTACCGTAACCTGTAACAACGCCGTCAGCCGCTGTTTCTTCGTCACGAGCAGAAATAAATGCGCCTACTTCAACGAAACTACCGGCATCTAAAAGTGCATCGATTCTCTCTCTTGCGGTCATGGAACCATTCTGTTTTTGTTTATCCTGTTTTTCCTTGCCGCCACCTAAAGCAATTTCTGCTTTTTTGGCAAGAAGTTCGGATATTTTTTCGATTGAATTCATATTCCTACCTCCTGTTTTTATTTACAATCTCCAAATTATACCCATTATAACATATTATATCTTAAAACAATCGGTATTTCAATATCAAATTGACAAATTTTAATAAAATTTTGCATAAAAAAAGACTGATATTTTTATCAGTCTTTTTTAGCTTAGTCTACTAAGGTGTATTCAAGCATTTCAAAGTGAATTTTCCGTCCCACATCTGCTCCTATCGGCAAAAGTGCAAGAGCGATGAAAATTTCGTTTCCGTTTTCAATATCACGAAGATAGGCATATTCCCCGTCAATACGGTCAAGTATATAGTCTTTCGGTTCCATATTATCACTCCAATATGTTTGTTGTTATATAGTCTACTCCCCACAGGGCAAGACGCTCGGCATCTTCTTTATTGTCAACTGTCCAGCAATTGATAAGGTGTCCGTTTTTATGAACTTCTTCTATAACCTTTTCGGTAAGCTCGGTGTACTCTATGTCAAGATCAAGAGAGTATTTATTGAGTCTCTCCAGAACTTTTTTATTATAATCCGATACAAGGTACTGCAGTTTTGCTTCGGGAAGCAGTTCTCTGAGGTCTGTCATATTTTCAAAACTGAAAGAGATGAAAATTATATTTTCTATATAATCCAATGATTTAAGTTCATCTACAAGTTTTTTTATATGCTTCTTTTCAAATCTGTTTTTCAGTTCCAAAACGCACTTTTTCTCATATTTTCTGCATATGCCGACATATTCTTCAAGATTTGGAATTATAATATCTCCTCTTGCATCATTTTTACACACGCCGCCCAGGTCGTATCTGCAGATGTTATTAAGTTTTACCGCCCGCACTTTTTCATATGTGGTTTCTTCTACGTTTATAGTTACATTGGAAACTCTTTTTGTAGTTTCATCATGTATTACTACAAATTTCTCATCCGCAGTTACATGAATATCAGTTTCTATACCGAAATAGCTTCTGTTCCCTGCTGCTACAAAAGCAGAATTGGTGTTTTCCGTTTCAATCCCGCTCAGTCCGCGATGAGCTATTATCAATGCGTTTTTCTTGTTAAATTTAACTGTATTCATAAACTATCATCCTTTAACCTGTTACTTCAACTTTCTCTTCCTTACCGGAATCAGTATGTGCAACAAGCCATCTTTCTGCATCTTTCAAAAGCATCTGATGTCCGCCGTCAAACATTTCAAAATACACCTTTGCTTCGGGATGCTTTTCAAAAATTCTGTTATACAAATCAAGTCCGTGGTGGCAGGGAACCACACTATCCCATTTACCGGAATAAATTTTAACCTGTGCCTGTGCAATCTCGTCAACATAGGTAATGGGAGAACGCTTCTTATACTCTTCATTATCCGAGCTATATTTACCGCAACAATGCTCGATACCGTCTCTGTATCCCTCTGCCTCCTGATGCCATACACCCATATCGGTAATGGGAACAAAGGAGCATACCGCTTTCCAGAGTTTTGGACTGTATGCCGCCATAAGAAGCGACATATGTCCTCCACCGCTGGCGCCTAAAAGGAGTATGTTTTCTTCATCTATGTCGTAATTCTCCTTAACATAGTTTACGGCATCTATAATATCCTGCTTCGCTTTTTCAGAGCCGCAAGCATCTTCTCCGTGAGGGTTACTTGGAAGATTTTCTCCGCGGAACTCAGGCAAAAGAAGATTCCAATTATTCTTTTTTGCAAGAGGAAGCATATTATCAACCTGATTGAATCTGTCGTGACTCCAGGTATGAAGTCCAACAAGAAGGGGACGGTGTTTTTCCTCTGCCTCATAAAAAAGGTTTGGTTGCATACTTCCGTCGATTGTGGATTTCACAAGTATTTCTTTCATATTATAAACTCCTTCGATTCAATAATTTCCTTGATATTGCTCCGTACAGAACAGTTCTCGTCAGGTAATCTGCCATAAAG
>SVJW01000074.1 GCA_015068735.1 Oscillospiraceae bacterium | reverse complement strand
AATCAAAGGGGGTTCCGTCTACAGGAAGAATTTCACCCGTAGGACAACACTCAGGATTGTTGGGTGTATAAAAGCTGCTTGCCATCCACAATCTGCAGTTTTCCACACTTCCGCTTTCGTGGCCATTGAGATTAAAATAGCTATGATTTGTCATATTTATAATTGTGTCCTGATCAGATTCAGCCTCGTAGTGAATTTTGATTGCGTTATCCAAGGTCAAGGTATATGTAACCTTGACATGAACTTCTCCCGGAAAGCCTTGATCTCCGTCAGGACTGATAAGCCGCAAAATGAGAGAAGGCTCTTTGTCATCTACACATTCAGCATCCCAGATACGCTTATTAAAGCCTTCGGGACCACCGTGCAAATTGCTTTTTATATGATTTGCAAAAAGTTTATATGTTTTTCCGTTGAGTTCAAATTCGGCATTTTCAATTCGGTTTGAATTTCTACCAACAAGTGCACCGTAGCAACCTCTGTTGTTAATATACTCTTCGAGATTGTCCCAACCGAGAACAACATCCGTACCGTTGAATACAAGACGGGTAATAATGCCGCCGTAGTTAATTATTTCGGCACTCAGTCCTTTTCCATTATCAAGGGTGTATGCATAAACATCCTGTCCTTTAAATTCACCGTATTTTTTATTTGTTATACTCATATATTAGCTCCTTTATTACTTCTCCTGCAATAATAAGACCAGCTACCGATGGCACGAAAGAGATACTTGCAGGGGTTGGTTTCTTTCCCTCTTCACACTGTTGTTTTATTGGTTCTTCCTTGGAATAAAGAACTTTTAATTTATCAATTCCGCGACTTTTCAGTTCTCGACGCATTACTTTTGCCAATGGGCAGACTGAAGTTTTGTAGATATCTGCAATCTCAAAACGCGTGGGATCAAGCTTGTTTCCTGTTCCCATTGAACTGATGACGGGAGTTCCTGCATTTTTAGCGTTAACGATTATTTCAAGTTTTGCCGTTACAGTATCAACGGCATCTACAATATAGTCATACTTTGAAAAGTCAAACTCACCTGAATTTTCGGGAAGATAGAAAGTGTTATACACATTCACCTTTGCATCGGGATTGATAGAGAGTATACGCTCTTTCATAACCTCGGTTTTATATCTGCCCAAAGTATCGTGAGTAGCAATAATCTGCCTGTTTATATTGGTAACATTCACGGTATCGTTATCAACCAGGTCAAATGTACCGATACCGCTTCTTGCAAGAGCTTCCGCAACATATCCCCCAACACCGCCAATACCGAATATCGCAACATGACACGAGGACAGTTTTTCTACCGCATCTTCACCTATAAGCATTGCGGTGCGTGTAAATTCTTCTTTCATAGTTTAGTCCTCAACAATGATTTCTTCAAGAGAACGCTTAGGCACATTGATAACACCGTTTTCGTCCTCGAAATATTTTACATCACCGTTTTCCATATCGCAAATCTGACTTTCCTGCATAGGCTCACCTACGGCAAGAAGATAGAGAAGTTTAAGGTTTTCGGGAAGATTAAGCGCTTCCGAAATTTTCTCACGGTTAATTGCACCCAGCCAGCAAGTGCCAAGTTCAAGTTCTGTTGCACGAAGCATCATATTGGTAACCGCCGCACCTGCATCGGTTTCAAAAGCGGCGTTTTTCTTAATATCGGTATCACCGAGAATGGCAATATATGCCGTAGGTTTTTCTCCTTCCTTGGGTGCTCCGTCAGGAAGATAGCCCGCCCACTTAATATGGGGAAATAACGCAGAAACCTTTGCCGTATCGTTAACAGCCATAAATTTAAGGGGCTGCATATTAGCACCGTATGCTGCAAGACGAGCACAATCAATAAGCTCGTGCAAGGTAGTAAGGTCGATGGGGGTCTGCTTATATTTTCTTATAGTTCTTCTTTTTTCTATTGCTTCGCGTACATTCATTTTAACCGTTTCCTTTCAGTTCGTTTTCAAGCCATACCTTTTCCTTTTCGGTAAGGTCGGCTTTTTCTATAAGGTCGGGGCGTTTTTTTGCCGTACGGAGAATGCTTTGCTCCCGACGCCATTTTTCAATATTTGCGTGGTGTCCGCTAAGGAGAATTTCGGGAACTTCCCGTCCCATAAACTCAGGCGGACGGGTATATTGGGGATATTCTAAAAGTCCGTTATAGTGGCTTTCTACACTTGCGGTCTCCTCACTGTCCAATACGCCCTCAATCATTCGGCTGACGCAGTCGATAACAACCATTGCAGGAAGTTCACCGCCTGTCAAAACGTAGTCACCGATGGAAATTTCTTCATCCACAATTTCTTCTAAAATTCTTTCGTCAACACCTTCATAATGACCGCATAAAATTACAAGATGTTCGTATTTTGCAAGTTCCTTTGCCTTGTTCTGTGTAAGAGTTGCACCCTGCGGTGACATATAAATAACATGGGGTTTATTCTCCCCTGCAACACTTTTATACGCATCATATATAGGTTGTGGTTGCATTACCATACCACCGCCTGCACCGTAGGGGTAATCGTCTACACGGCGATGCTTATCCTTTGAAAAATCACGGATATTTATATATTCAGTTTCTATTATTCCTTTGTTTATGGCTCTGCCGATAATGCTTTCGCCAAGAGCTGAAAGCATTTCGGGAAAGAGAGTTAAAACGCTGAATTTCATTTATATCAATCCTTCGATGGGAGTTATGTAAATTTTACCGTCGTCAAGGTCTACCTTGTCTACAAAAACAGGAATATTGGGAACAAGCACCTTTTCCCCGTCATTCTTTGTGATTTCAAGTAGATTTGATGCATTGTTTTCAATAACATCCGTTACTTTGCCTATTTCCTCTCCGTCAAGCATTACTGCATTAAGTCCGATAAGCTGGAAGAAATAATACTCGCCCTTGGGAAGACGCGGAAGATCCTCTTCCTTTGCAAAAAGCTCGGTAAATTTAAGCTTTTCTGCAGTATCAACATCGTCCACACCCTCAAGTTTTAAAAGAACGGCACCTTTCTGAAATCTGTGAGAAAGTATTTTTACGGGTGTGTTGTCCTTTTTGTATACGGTTTTAACTTTTTTAAAGAACACCTCACCATCAGTAAAGTGAAGCGCCTTTACTTCACCGCGAATTCCGTGGGTATTTACAATCTGCATTACATATATCATATTATCACATCCTACGGTTGATTTTAGCATAGATTTTCTGTGATTGCAATATTTTAAACGAAAAAGGCGGCAGATACCTGCCGTCTTTAGGGTATTGTTATTTAGAGGATGATATTACCAACATCTTATTTTTGAATCGGTCTGCTGAAATAGTTATCTATTTCTTTAATATTTTCACCGTCAACTCTATACTGCAGTTCAAAATCGCCTATAAAATGCTGATACAATTCGTTTGCATATTCCACTTTTCCGCTTATGGTATATATTTCACCGTAATTCTCTACATTCGTTACGAAAATCTCGATCTGATTACCATGAGAAAAATTAGAATTATAAATTAAAAAAACGTCAAATTCCGCTTTAGATATTAAGCGGTCCTCAAAATCATACATTTTTTCAAAATCTTTTTGTCTTACGAGTATATAATCATCATTTACATAAAGCGGTTTTTCTTCCTTCCGCTCCAACTGATATGTATTGTTATCATTACGAATGAAATAATAAATTGTTCCCGAATCAAGTATCATGGATAATTCATCACCATTTATTTCCCACTGAAATTCATTAGGTTTATATCCTCCATATGAATATTGACCTGTACCATCTTCATTAAATTCATATGTAACTTCATTGCCCGAGGAATAAACCTTCCATTTTTCCGCAATTAATATTTTCTCAAAAGATTCCTTTGATTTTTTGCCGCAAGCTGAAAATGAAAATAAAATTACAAGCGACATAATAAAGCATAGAATTTTTTTCATTTTTAATCCTCCAATTGTATTATTTTTTTTAATTATAACTACAATAATTATACTCAATTTTTTGAGTATTGTCAATAGGTTAAGTATGATAAAATTGTTTTGGTGATAAAAATGATTAGTTACAAACCATTTTATGATACGCTTTTTAAAAAAGGCATTACAGAATATAATTTGATTTTTAAGCAAGGTTTTTCAGCAAATACGCTTCACCGCATAAAAAAGGGTGAGGCAATTAGTACAAAAACACTTGATTCGCTTTGTTATGTCCTTGACTGTGAAGTAGGCGATATTATTAAGTTTGAAAAAGAATAGCAATTGATTTTCATATTATTCGAGAATAATTACAGAGTCACCGCTAAACAATATTTTGAAAGGATGTAATTTTCATGAAAGATGCTTGGCAGTTAGTCGGCTCAATTATACTTTTGGTCGTAGGTATAGCCCTTGCAGTGTCAGGAAATGAATTTGTTGATTTTCTTAAGGGAATTTAATTTTGAGAAAGGTGTTTATTATATAAAAAAGAGCTGAAATTCAGCTCTTTTTTACCTTGTTTCTCTCATGCTCTCTTGTTTCTGCCGGTGATAAATACTTGATTTTAATTCCGTTGTATTCCTCCACCCTATAGTAGTCGGTGCCTTCCTCGTATTTTTTCACCAGCAAAGTGGTTTCATCCTCCCACTCAATATCATATATACCGTAGTTTTCAAAAACATTGGCATTATCTTTTTCAGTTATATTTTCACCGTTTGGTATTATTGACAAATGGTATCGCACCCCGGTAGTTGCTCCTGCATCTTTTGAAAACATAACAGCTTTGTATTTTGAATCGGGAGAAACCTTTTCCCAGATAATTTCTGTTTTTACCGGAAATGTTTTTTCTTTTGCATTATTAAGCCCGGGGATTGCAATCAACCATCTGACAGCAACAACACAAATCAACACACTGATCAAGCTCAAAAAAATAAAACATCCCTTGTTTTTCATAGTAATTTCCTTTTTAAGATTAACAGGCGACAGTATACTGTCGCCCGTTCTATTATTTTACAATGTATTTATAAACTCCATACATACTCATGCCTTTAATAACAACGTATGCTGTACCTCTTCCTTTAGCAAAAACGTTACCGTTTCTGGCAACAAAAACTACTGATTCATCGGAAGAGAAGCAGTGGCCGTCTTCATTGGCATCTGCCCATACTGCCGACGTGGGAGTATGGGAATCGCCTACTTTGAGAGTAAAGGTATTGAGCATTGTGGGATTGAAGTATTCTATCTCGTAGGCAAAATCCACGCCCTCTATGTAAGGAAGATTTGAAAGGTCTGCTTCCGGAACGGAATCACTTCCTCCGGGGCCTCTGCCAAAGATTCCTGTTATCTGCTCACATCCTGACAGCATAAAAATCATTGAAATCGCAATGATTATAGCTGATATTGATTTAACTTTTTTCATTTTTACCATCCTTTGTTTTTTGTTTAATGGTATTATACCATATTTTTTCAAAACTCGTCAACACTCATTTTTCTAACTTTAAGATCCGGGTCAAAAATCGGAACAGATTCGCTTTCTCTTACTATATTGGTCGCTTTCATAGTAACATTTCCATTACCGCCAAATACTGCTGTCAGCTTATCCGAGGCGTGTATATTGTCAAAGATTATATTCTGTGCATCGGTTTCCTTAAAATATACTGCACAAACTTTTCTGTCGGGTACGGGATCAAGCTTTCCGGGACTGCCGTTCCAATGATTTTCCGCACGGTTATCATCGTTGGGCTTGGGTTTATGTACAAGACTGTAACCAATGTTTTTAACAGTTATGTTCTTAACTTCGCCCTCGCCGAAATATACACCCGTTCCGCCGTCGCCGAAGACCTGTATATTGTCAAAAAGCGCATTGCTGAGGGCACAATTTGCCTTTATTCCCATACGCATTCTGCCCTTTACATTGCGGACAGTAATATTATATGTGTCCTCCGGGGTTGCCTTCTTACCGTCGCCAAAGTAGTGGTTTTCTCCTATTCGTACTGTTGCACCGTTTCTCTGAATTGCAGTTTTTTCATCAAGAGGAGGATTGTCTTTCCCTCTCTCCTGTGCAACATCGCGTTCTGCCGATTCCATAATATTTTCTATTATTATGTTGTGAAGCTTCTTTCCATAATGATTTAAAAGACGCACAAGAGAATAAGATGTGGTTGCACAAACATTTCTGATTGTTACATGATGTATTGCATCGTCAAGCTGAGCAGGTGCAATAGCTTCATCAAACCTGCTTTTAAGGCAGGTGAGTGCAACTGTATCATCACCTGTAGTGCCTGTTATATTTTCTATAATAAAGTGATTGCACCCTGTTCGAAGGTCTATTCCGTCCTGATTGGGAACTGTGGCAGGAGCGTAAAAATCAATATTGGAAATTCTGCTGTGTGCACAGTAATGGAAAACCATTCCCCAGTAGCGCTGATTCACAATACGCACATTTTCTATGCATATTCTTTCGGTGTTAAGGAAATTGAAGATACAGTTATAGAACATAGGCTTTTTATCTTCGCCTTTTTGCGTAAACTCAGTAAATCCGTTATGATTTCCGCCGTCAAGGAGCGCATTACCAAGACCGTAAATTTTAATATCATACTGTCTTCCCTCACGGGTGAAGCCGAGAGGAGTTCCATGATTGGAATTTATAAAAATATTGTCAAAAATTCCGTCTGCCTGCCTTAGAATACAGTTATCAAGGCAGATCACACTACCCGAATGGAGACGGATTGCTCGGTCAATATTCCACATGCACTCCCCTGTGCGTTCATTAAGTCTGGGGATTACAACAGTTCCACCCGTTGCTGAAGCAACATCTACAGCCTCCTGAATCATTGCACTGTCATCAGCAAGGTTTTTGTAATTGTTCGGATTGAATTTGTTGTTCATTCTTATTGTCCTTCTTTCCTATTTTTTTCATGTGACTGCTAAGATAAAAAATCAGAAGTATTGTGAGTACGAATGCAATTGCGGAAAGCACCTGTTGTGCATAAATGCTCATACCCAAAAATCTGTTTCCCGAGTTTTGAATATAACTCAAAAGCGAAGATGCAGCAAGGGTTGTAACAAAGGCTGAAAGCCCGTAAACTGTCTGCTTTATACAAAGAGCATTTGCACGCTTTTCAGGAGCAACACAGTCATAGATAATATTGAGCTCTGCACTGTTCAATCCGCCCATTGCCGCCGCATATAAAGTATAATAAATGGTATATGTAATATGTCCGTTCGATGGAGTCATAAAGGTTGCAATAAGGAATCCTGTGGCAACAAGGATGTAGCCAACCCGCATCATTTTTGCAAATGATGTTCTGTCGGCATACGCCCCAAGGAAGATGGATGCCAGAATTCTTGATACCGCGTAAACAAATGACATTACAGCAACAAAGAACATTGAAAATCCAAGTTCCTTTATCATATATGTGCCGTAGAACGGTACGGATATACTGTTGCACACACCCCATAAGGAGCTGATAATTATAGCAGAGCGTGCTCTTTTGTCCTTGAAAACATCAATAAAATCCTTTTTAAATGACTGCTCCTTTTTCGGCGCAGGTTCTTTCTCTTTTGACAACAAAAGAGAAAGTGTATGGATAACGGTTAACAGAAATATGGTTGTACCGCAGATAATGAAGGCGGTTCTCATATCACCGCTTGCCTCGTACTTGTCAATTACATCAGATACTATAAACTGAAAAGCAATACCGCCAACGAGAGATATAGCCTCTTTTACAGCAGTAAATTTTCCTCTCGTTC